>CAZSKA010000129.1:0-10932 GCA_964607315.1 uncultured Saprospiraceae bacterium
ATTAAAAAGTATAATATTATAGTTTCTCCAGGAGATAATAGAGATTTAGAATTTATAACAGAATTTTTCGAAGAAAGTAATCACTACTTAGATAATTATACAGAGACATATTTGAATAATGAGGCTATAAAGTTTATAGCAACTAAGTTAACTGAAATTAATGTACCATATGTATATACTGTAAGTAGCAGTTATAATGGTGAAATAGAGAATCCAAGTTCATTGCCTGAGTGGAATAACTTAGTTGAAAATAATCCATCTGAAATTGTTTATGTTTTGAAATTGAATCTTTTTTCTGAACCTACAGATGAACTTCTAAAGCAGTTGATTAAAATAGATGAATATCTTCGTTCCCTTTCTTTTTCTAAAATTGGTTTTTCGTATTACTTCTTCGACTCTCATGCGCTTGAAGGGAAATCTATTGAAAACTTGAATTGTAGTTTTTCAACACGTAATAATTATTTTGAGTATTTGAATAAGGATAAATTCATAAGTAAAATTTTGTATTACGCTAGAGAAAAGGAAACAAAACCAAGTATAGAAGATCTGAAAAAAATAACAAAAGATTCCTTCTTATTTATTCAATACAGTGTAATTTAAATTAAAAATATTTAACTATTTATTTTGGGCTTTGAGCCCAAAGTAATTCAGAATATAAACTTCATTTAAGAATAATACCAATTTAAGGCTAAATTGTCGGATAAATTCTGCTTATAATACGTGATTTCTTCCTTATAAAATTTCGAAGTTGCTAAGACTATTCCTCTAATTTATAAGTCGAACTCACCTATTTGTAATTTGAATTTATTACCGTCATTCTAAATTGTAAATGGATAATAAATAAATGGTACTAGCTATCTTCTTCTTTGTCTTTCATGAAATCTGGAGTTGCCATATCTACAATTTTTTCTCCTGCCTCTAATATCTCTTCTCCTACATTTATTACAGGTTGAATAACGGCTTTAGTTGATTTTTCTACATGATTTACAACTTTTCTGGCTTCATTATATGGTGCTTTAATTGTTTTTGCAATGGATGAAATTAATTCACTTAGTTCTTTCTTAATCAAGCTGAATATTAGTTGAATTTCATTTCTGTTTTGATCTTTTTTATAATAACTCAATAATTTGTTTTCAAGGTAATCACATTTCTTCTCTAGCATTCCAAGAAGATTAGCATCTGGTGATTCAAGTAGCTGACTAAATTGATTATTGAAACTAGTTAGAACTCTCTTGTTTGGTTTAGAAATCTTACCCAACTTACTTAAATGATCAGTCAAATTATACATTCTATTGAAGGCCATTTTAGGGAAAGACTTAACCATGTTAGTTGTTTCTAAAAGGTAACTAATTGGCTTTCTTCTGGTATTTTTGTTTGATCTAGTTTTACTTTGTCTTTTATCAATTAACTTAGGTGCATTTTTAGTATTGTCTTTCTTAGAAGCTGGAGTTTGCTTGCTATGGGTTTTATTTGCTTTTCTTTTTTCGGTAGATTTTGATTTTTTTGTTAATTCCTTTTTCTTTTTGGGTTCTTGTTTTTCGTCGCTCGTAAATTTTTCAATGGTTTCCTTAGCCGTTCTTTTTTTCATTTCACTGCTTACCTTATCTCCCACAATACCAGCTGTTTTTTTAGCATCTTCATATAAGATATAAGTACTAGTATTTTTGTATGCGTCAGAAGCTTGAGTAGGAGCTAATTCTGATGAGGCGTTTTTTGTAACAGTAATTCTGTTGCTTTCAAGAATTTTTGGTAATTGTGGACTAATATGATTATCTGCTTCAATCATTGCAAATTGCATGTATGTTTCAAATTCTTCTGCATTTGTAACTCCAGGCACCTCTATTTCTTCAAGAGCTTTTGCTAAAGAACTTCCCTCTTTAAGTTTATCACCAACCTTGAAGATATTATTGAATTTACTCTGTAAGCCTTTTAATCTACCTCTTCGTCTCATACCTCCTAATGCTTCAGTGATCCGTTCACCATATTTTCCAACATATCTCACAGTACTAGGTGCTAAAGGGTCTTTACTAAATTTCATCAATGCATCTGAGTATGCGCTAAAATGTCCCATTAAGAGCTGTTGCTTTTCTAATTTAGAAAGTTCTTTTCCACTAACTACTTTCTTCCATAGAAAATCTGATTGTTCATTCATTTTTCTGAACGCATTCATTTTATAAACACCAGCACCAGTATGATATGATGCAGCATCAGATATATCAACAATCGTAAGATATTCTTGTAATTTGGACATTATTTTTGCTTCTTCTAATCCGTCTTTTGCACTGAGAAAATCTCTATATAAACTATCAATTTTACTATTAAGGACCTCTAATTCTCTTGTTGATTTTGGCTTGAAATCAAATTCTTTAAGACCTCCTTCTTGTAATAGTTTTCTGTAATATTCTACCTTTTTTGTATTTCCTGATTTCTTTGCTTCACTTAGTAATCTATTTAGAATTGCACTATTCTCCGTAACTGCAATATTCTCTGACACCATTTTCCTATATGCAGGATCAAGAGCTTGGTAACCATATTTTAATTTACTTTCACCAAAGAGGCCCATATCGAAGAAGTCAACACATTCAGCATTAGAATTTAGTCCATATTCTTTTTTCATCCAAGCATACACTTTCTGTCTTGCCTCTACACTCATTGTTCCCAAGACGGAAGCATCAAGGTCACTAGTCACTTTAGTTACTGTTCCTGTTCTACTTACTTTACCTCCTGCTTCTTCTATTACTTCTACAATCTTGGAGAATTCTTCATTTCTAAAACCTATCATTTTTTTGGCAATATCCTTATCGCCTTCTATCATCTTAGCTGCCTTCTGCCAACCACCGTTCTGCTTTATAAAATTGACATAACTTTTAGGTTCATTTAATGATTCTACTGCAATTTTATTACTTAGGTGTTTTATTGCTGCATTCGTTGCATTATTTTTAGCATAGCGATAAACTTCCACGCCATCTTTATAGCCTATTACAATTCCAGCAACATTCAAAATCACATCAACTTTTGCCATGTTAACGGTCATCTCATCTACTACCTGAGAATCAGAATTGCTTGATGAATTCATAGCATCACTTAGCCTATTACTTTTTGCAATTGATGTCCCTACATCATAAGTATCCATACTTAGTGCAGCTCCAGTGGCCAAAACAGAATATCCTCCTGATAGAAATGCCGAGGCTATAGTTAAGATTAGATTTAAACCAAATTTTCCATAGTTCCAGTATTTTGCATTTTTTTCATCTTGTGATATAATATAGGATAGTTCTGCTTGCCTGTCTGCCCATTTCGTATTTTTTAGTTGCTCTATTACAGGTTTGAAATCTCTATAGTTAAGTTTTTTCTGGAGAGCATTTTGCCTTGTTTGTTCACATGCATCTGCCATTTCATTAATAATGAATCTCGCTTCATTTTTTGCTACTTCTTCATTTGGAGAATTAAGCTTATTCAAGCTCCCTAATTCCGTTTTTATTGCTCCATATAAAATTGGATTACTATTTGCTAAATTGTCCAAAAGGCCTTGAAGCTCGGTATTCTCTTTATCAAGCCTATCATATTCACTTTCTGCTGGGTCTCCCTTAACACTATTAGGGTAAGCGAATAAGGGTTTTGATCCAGGAGCATAAGTCATCCGGCTACTTGATTGATGTTTTCTATCTGCGAAACCTACAATATTTTGCCTTAAGCTGTCTTGTTTGCCTTTTAAATTCTCTGCAATATCTGAATTTACTTTTATGTCTTCCATCGTGTCATCTAGTGAAAACATTAGATTTGAGAGTTCTTGCTCTGTGGCTGATATATTAACTAATACCTTTTCTATTACATCAGCTTCTAATTCCTTGCGCATTATTTTATACTGGGCATTATTCATGACAGCAGCTGTTATTTTGGAATCAGTAACTAAATTTTTCTCGTAGTCAGTAGGAGTGAAAGAATCTGGTTTACGTTGAATAACTCCTGAACTTGATGTACTAGTTGATCTAGATTTTTCTTTGAAAAGTATTTTCATTTCCTCTTTGCTGAGATTAAGTGAAACTAATTCACCTAATTTATCCGCTTCTCTTTCTAGTGTGTGTTCTGTATTTATTTCTTGACCAGCTATAGAATCATTAGCTTTTGGTTGGGAGGTTTGGTTTTTAATAGCATGACTTAATTCATGACCTAATAATTTAATATCTTCTCTATTCTCTATATTAAATGAAGGGGAAATAAAGATATTCGTACCCTGCGTATAGGCTTTTGCACCCATTTCTTTAAGTTTACTTTCATCCACTCTAGAAATAGAGATTTTAGAAAACAATATTTTTTTAAATAATGGAGAAGAACCTATACCATCTTCTAATTCATTTTCTTCTTGATTAGTGTATGCAGGTGCAGGTATAGATCGTACATTAGGGGAAACAGCGTTAGGATTCTGTCCGCTTTCAGCAGCAGATTTACTATTAGTTAAACCACTGCCTATTGCCGTAGATTGACTGTGGTTTATATCCTCTTTACTCTCGCTCATTGAATATTTTGGTATAGGATTTTCCCTACCAACTAAATTATGGCGATTAAAAAGGAATTTCAATTACCCATTTGGGTAGTTTTCTCACCTTTTTTGGCTTATACAACTAGATAATGCAAATCGTATTTACCCCTCCCTCCTAAATTATTCCGCTTCTAACTCTTTTAAGAACCCTTCTGGATTGTCTAGAATCCCTTTAGTAATTTTGAAATGTTCTGTTTCTTTGTAATCAACCTCTTCTATTTTTTCATCACTGAATGACAAAACACTAGAACCTGGACAAGCCATAATGATAGGACTATGAGTCGCAATAATGAATTGACTACTTGTCTTTTTTGCTTTTTCTAATATTAAACTCAAAAGTACAAGCTGATTTTGGGGTGAAAGCGCTGCTTCCGGTTCATCAATGAGATATAAACCTCTACCTGTTATTCTCGACTTGAAAAAGGTAAGGAAACCTTCTCCATGAGACATGGCCTCTAAATCGGCAGTATAGCGTTTGATTAACGCTTGTTTTTCACCTTCTATAGGTCCAATTGCCAACTTCATATCTCCACCTGTCCAATTTGCTTTTAACTCCTCTATCTCTTGGTCAAGAGCTGCAATTTCATCCTTCATTTTACGAGCAAATCCAATGAAGTCTTCTGCTCGAACAAAAAATCCATGATGGGATTTATCCTTATATCTTAGACTTAAATAATTAGCTAAATCATCAGCTGCCTTTAAAGATGCATCATCCTCTAAGCGCTTACTTCCCGCAATAGGAACTTCCGCTCTTGCAGCTAAACCTTCCAAAAAAGTAGATTTCCCACTTCCATTATCTCCAACAAGGAACGTAATTAATGATGTGAATTCTATCTGTTCAAAGTTCTTTATTAAGGGTAAAGTCCAGGGGAACAGATGTTGCTGATCCTCCGGATAATTCCGCAATCTTACCGATGTTATAATCATGAAACTAAGTTATACCTTTTAACTAGATTAAGTATAACAAGATTAATATTTATGCTCTTTGGGCTTAAAGCCCAAAAATTATTCAAGCCCCTTACTTTCTTCGTCATCAAGTCTTAAAGATGAAGGAACCTTTATACTTGCCTCCTTGTATAAGGTAAGTTTTATCTTATTTTCTACAACTTCTAATAATCTACAAACCATCATAGAATCATCCTTTCCCACTTCTGCTCGCTTTTCTCCTCCTAAAAAGTAGTTGTTAGTGATTTTATCATCTTTCATTATAGCTAGCCTAGTTTCATAACCGAAGGCCGCATTATCATCGTTCGTACGAACATTTATTCCAATCGTGTAAATTAAGATTGTTGCATCTTGGACTTTGGTCTTGCCTATTGCCATGAATTCCACTTCAGTACTTGTTGCTCGACGTTTCATTCCAAGTTTCGGAATAGATGCTAATTTATATAATTTGTAGGAGTTTGCGACCTCATTAGGAATCTTTGTACCACTGAAAAAGTCTTCACTTGTTCCTTTTTCACCATTACAATTATCATAAAACGGAAAAGGTAAATCTGAGAAATAACTCTGCAGCTGTTGTTCTTTCATTTTTGTTTCTTTTGTCATTTTAGACGCGCTTGCTTGACTGATACTTTTTTCTTCTTGCACAGCTGTTTCACTCACTGTACTTTGAGGTTTGCAACATAGAAATAGTATTAAAATCAGGCATAAAACTAATTTTTCCATAAACTTATTTATTGTAAAATTAAACACCTCCTCTTATATCGTAATGGCATCCCCATGAATATATTCCTATAAACCCACTTGGTATTTTATTGTCATTAATCAAAGCTTGTATGGTAGAACGCAGAGAAGATGGTGTGTAACCTGGCATGGTTTGAATATCTGCAGCAATTCCCACAACATGCTTGCTCAATGTTGCTGTAGAACCAATTTTCACATTGTGTTCAGGTGAACGATAACCATTAGAAATTCTGAAATTACCTGTTTCTTCTTTTATGGTTTCTAAAGTTGCAACTAGTTTTTGCGCATTGCTGTGGAATTCATCTGGCAGTAAATAGCCACTGTTATCAATTCCTATTAAGTGACCATTAGTTATGTCAGCATTTAAATAAGAAGGCACGTCACCAGCAGTTCCTTGCCTAGCATTATGTAATTGATTAATCTGATCATCGCTCATTGGCTGCCCTCCACTATTCATATAGGCTGTCACCACAAGTTTTTTCCAAGTTGCAGCACCTGCACTTACCACTCCATCATTACTTAAGTCATTATGTTTTGACTGGAAATGGAAAATACTATTTGCTAACTGAACTGATCTTGCCTGTGATGGATTATTAACATTCGCTATTAATTCAGTCTTGTATCCAGCCATTCTTAGTAATGCTTGAATCTTCGATTTATCCGATGCTGTATTACTAGCAGATCTACCTACGCTTCGTGAAGTTCTATGTTGAGCTTTGAAACTTTCAGGAATATTTTCGAACTCAGTCTCAGGGGCATTGCTTGGTGCTGTTCCTGGTACTTGATCAAATTCATCTGTCTCTTCTGAATTTCCTCTTCCAGCATCTTCTTTCGGAGTTGGTTCAGAAACAGGTCCTTCTTCTGTTTCTCCGCCTCCTTGATCTTGTTCGGGTACTGGATCTGTTGTCGGTTGATATGTTGATAATTTACCCCAGGTTTTTCCACCTGCATCAACTCTTCCGTCTGGGTTTCTAAATCCTAGAACTTCAGATTGAAATCTTTTTATTGCATCAATCGTATCAGGACCTAAATGTCCATCTACACTAGAGACCATTTCGCCAGATCTTGCTAATTGTTCATCTGGCAAATAACCTGCATAAACCAATTGTTGCTGAACTAATTTTATATCTGAAGAATTTCCAACATAGCTCTTTTCATCATCATCAAGCCCAACAGATTCAGTCAATTCTTCCACAACATGAGTTTCCTCTTCATTCGTTGGAGTATCAGTCTCACTTTCTCCTGTTTCTGGCTTTGTTTCTGTATCTCTATCGGGTACATCTGATACTTGCTCTCCACCTTCATGAAGACTAGGAGACCATTCATTAATAATACTTTCTTTAGGCAAATCAGTTCCCCATTTGGATGTGTTACCAGCATTTAAGGCAACAACGTCATCATAGCTGTTAGGCTGTCCGGCCAATAAAAGAAGTGATCTTTGAAAATCAAAAACTCTTACCGGTGTTTGTTGATACCATTTACTATCTCCAGCTTCTAATGCTGCTGCTTCCCAATTATGATCGACTAAATATCCCCATGTTTTTTGATGTTCTTCGTTCCATGCAGTTCCTAACTGAAAATTTACAGCTACTAATGCATCAACAAGGGTTTGATTCTCGAAACCAATTTCAACAGCTTGCATATAAGCTGCAGCATAAGCATCTTCTGAATCTTCCTTCAACCATTGATCAAGAACATTTTGTGGCACAATAGAGCCAAGCGGATATTGTGCTAATTCAGATGCAGATAATAAATGACCAGTTCCTGCAGTTGCCTTTCCTTCTGAGTCTAGATAGACGTCTTGACGAAATCCCTCTCTGATGGCTAAATGGTCCTTGTTTTCTTGTGTAATTTCATCACTTATGCCTAAGGACGCAGTTGCTGGACTTTGTGAACTTGTTTCTGAAGTTGGAGCATGTTTAGGAGCTTGCTTGCTTGTAGTTGAACCTGTTTCTGAAGTTGGAGCATATTCAGGAGCTTTCTTACTTGCAGTTTTAGAAGTAGTTTCAGCACCTGATTCCTCTGGTTCCGCTGCTGGTCCAAAATTTAAAAGCCCTCTAAGGTAATTACCTATTGATTCGAAAATAGGCGTATTGGGTTCTTTGGAAGGTTTGCTCATTATCTTTGATTTACCCCAATTTATGCATTATTTCTAAAAAATTCAAGACTCTAAAAGAAATATCTCTTATTTTTTTTATCTGTTCAAAATGGCTATTGCATAATTCTCCCAACTCATGTCTTTTGTTTTCTCTGCTACATTATTTGGATTAAGAGGATTGTCTAAAAATGCTTCCATCACTTTAGCCATATCATCTGTATTTTCTGCTTCAGCTAAAAGGCCATTAAATCCGTCATCAATTGTTTCCGGGAAATGTCCAACTTTTGTAGCAAGCAGTGGCTTTTTGAAATTATACGAAAGGGATTCTATTCCGCTTGGAGTAGCGTATTCATAGAACAGAACTACAGCATCACTTACTTGAAAATAAGAAGGTAGATCTTCGTTAGGGACAAAGGTATTTACTACCATTGTACGATTTTCTAAGCCATATTTTTTGATTAATTCAAGAGGTCTGTAATCGCCTTCGTCATCTTTCTTTTTAAGAAATGCACCTTTTGCTATACCGAACAAGAAGGACTTGATCTTATTTTTCAGTTTAGATTTATCGACGGTATTCCAGAAAGATTCTCCACAGATTAGAAAGCTAACATCATTGCGTTTTGCTGCGACTTTAGAAAAAGCTTCTATTGCGAAATGTAAACCTTTATATTTTCGAATAAATCCAAAGAAAAGGAATACGTTTTCTGCCAAATTATTTTCCTTTTTAAACGCCTCAATGTTGAAATTAGGGTCGGGTTTAAAAAGGTCGTAAATAGGGTGGTAAAGCTTGATGACAGTTTTAGGATTGGGTCGTTTTCCAGTAGTGTTATATTCGTGGTTTTTGCCGAAAAGTTCATCGAGTTCACCCTTGGTTTTCAGAGCGTGAACGATGTAGTTGTCAGCGTGTTTTATTCCGCGTTTAGTCAATTTGTTGTCAAGGCTAGAGCCTTCTTTTTGGATGACGAAATGAAGGTCAAAAATGACTTCTATCTCTTTGTGTTTTTTTAATCGTTTGGCTATTCTGCCAAGTGGAATTCCTTGAATAGCAATGGCCCATTGGAAAATAACGATATCAGGTTTTAGGCTTGCTATATAATCTGCAGTAGCTTTCCAACTAAAAGGATTGTTATAATTCGTAATGTATTTAACGTTGATATTTGTACCTTCTAACAGATCTGTTTTACTGCTTTTATCTACAAATTCACGTGGTACAATTGCAGGATATTGAACTGTCCAACTCACGATATGTACTTCGCAGTCATCTCTTTTGTCAAATGCTTTTGCTAGTGAAGTATTATAGTTTGATATACCTCCTTTGAATTTGGGTCCAGGCCCAAAGCAGACTATTTTTTTCATTTGTTTATTCGGTCTTTGCTGCCTTTCTTTCTCTTTCCAAGGCAGCTTCATACATTCTTTTCATTCCTTCTTCCATAGAGATCTTAGCTTTCCAACCTAGTTTGTTCGAAACATAATCCATATTACTATAGCGAGAATGAACACCTACAGGTTTGTCTAGAAGGCATTTGATTTCTGGCTTATAACCTGCTATATCAGTAAGAACGTCAATTATTTCTAAGAAAGATGTTAACCTTCCCATTCCTATGTTAATCGCTGAACCATCTGTGATATGATCCATTGCGAGAAAGATACAATCCATAACATCTTCTATATGGACGAAATCTCTTCCTTGTTTCCCTGTTCCCCATACTGTCATAGGTTCTTCTCTACGAGCAACTCTTTGGGCAATAGCCGGAATAGGGTAGGTAAGATCTTGGTCTTCTCCATAACCACTAAATGGTCGAATACAAAGTACAGATACACCGTAATATTCAGAGGCTATCTTAGCTAAATATTCACCAGTTAATTTTGACCATCCATAAGTCATATCTGGTTGGCCCATATTGTTGAAGTCAATATCTGACTCGCTTAGCGCAATACTATGAGATTCTGTTTGAAGATTTACAGGATAAGCAGCACTTGATGATGGGTATAATGCTCTTGCCGGCTTATGTCTACATATCCAGTAAAAGAACTCTGCATCTATGGCTAAATCCTGTGCTACCATCATGGGGTCTCCATCAATTACAGCTCGTCCACCTACTATTGCAGCAAAGTGAAAAACATCACTAAACTTATCAAATTCTAAACCGTAAGTGTTCTGAATATAACGATCATCTGCTGTCATTTTTTGAAGTAGATTACGGAAGTCGTCTTTAATGAAATAAAGGCGTTTATCTTCACCAAATACCTCCATATCACCTATATCTCCAGATTTTTCTGCTGATAACCAATCAGAAGGATGAGTACCTACAAGTAAATTATCAATAAAAATAATACGATCTTCAGTTGTTTTGAATAGACGTTTTACCATGTTTCTTCCTACGAAACCACAACCTCCAGATATTAGATGATATTTCATTCAGATGATTTTATATTATGAATAATTCTAATATGGCAAAGGTATGAAAAATAATTGCAATTATTTGTCAGATTTTCTGTTCAAAGAAAGCTAAGTATCTATAGAGTAATTTTTTATACATACTTATATATCTATATGATAAAATTAATTCAAGCATCTATTAGGTGGTTTTATAGTATTATACTAGAT
>CAZSKA010000130.1:0-10847 GCA_964607315.1 uncultured Saprospiraceae bacterium
TAGAAAATTATTGTAGAATTAATTTGTTTTTTAAGATAGTACCTTAAAGCCCAAAGGGGATGAAAATAGTAAGTCTGAGTAATAAAATTAAGTGAGTGTATTAATGGGCAGTCTGCTTACTACTTTCAATCTTTGGATGTAATTGTGTTGTTTATGCGAATTTAGCTCAAAAATGCCGCATATATTTTTATTAAATTTCTCTTTCTCTTCTTGCCTCCCATCTGAAACATCAAGTTTCAGTTCACAACTTATTTCGACTTCAACGTCGAAATTCTTGCTAACGCAAGATCAGCTGTTCAATCGCCGTATCTAAGGTTCTGCCTACTTTTTTAGGGTCGACAAAGAAAAATTAAATAACAAAATCTAAAGCGGCATTTTCAACCTAAATTCATATTATTTCATGCTCCAACGGCTTAATGGAGCAAAATCGAAATTATGGTTAGATCTATTATGAAGAAGGTTGATATTCCTTGTAACTAAATACATTAAGTTTTTTTCGTTTACTTTACATAAACATAATATATAAAATACTTATTGTGTTGGAATTCAATAAGTTGACCAAACGAATTAGCTGTAAATTAATTGTACGAGAAGTAGTAAAAATAAAAAATTTGTATTATTCTTCCTCAGCATAAGCCGCGCTAGCCTTTTTCTCCGAAACAGACTTGCGTAAAATAAAAGCAAAGAATATCATACTCAATAACCATGACACTCTTCCTAAAATATCACCATATTTAGCATAAAAAGTTAATTCAGTGTTGGCACGCATTGTAGCATTGAACGCACCTCTTTTTTCGTAGGCTAAGGTATTAAAAACTCTTCCGTATTGATCAATCGTACAACTCACACCCGTATTGGCTGAACGTGCTATTGATCTTCTTAACTCTATCGCTCGCAATATGCTGTATGCTAGATGCTGTCTGTGCCCTGGTGTATCGTCCCACCATCCATCATTCGTAACTACGAAAATCATATCCGCCCCATTCTGAACAAATTTCCTCATCCAATATCCATAGATACTTTCATAACAAATAGCTGGTGCAATATTCGCTTTGCCTCCTGATAAAACAGTAGGATCTTTACTTCTAGCATGGCCAGCTAATGATCCTCCAGCTTGTTTTATAATCGGTTCTAGAAAGAAAAGAAACTTTGAATAAGGTGTTATCTCAGCACCTGGAACAAGTTTCCCTTTTACATGAATTTCTTCATTAACCTGTCGATTAACTATCTCAATAGCGGAATTCTGAAATTGCATATATCCTCTATTATTCGATAATTCGTGCAGATTCGGCACATCTTCAGGTTTCTCCGCAAAACGTAAATAACTAGAAATTCCCGTTACAAGACTTGCTTGCGGAAAAGAGTCTAAAGCGTTATACAAAGTCCGAATTGTCCGATTGTTTTCTATGTTGTCTAAATTGATCTGACCGAAACTTGTCTCAGGAAAAACGATGTAGTCTGTTGAATCTGTTGCTGTATTTTGAACAAGATTTATGAATTCCTTTAGTTGTTCCGAACGAGGAACTTTGAATTTTTCATAATGGGGTTCATAATTCGGTTGAACTACACATATATTCACCTCTTCTCCTTTTTCTTCATATCCAAAAAATACGAAAAAGGAAATAAACATTGGTACCATGATAAGGAATACAGGATAAACTAATGCGGTCACAGATAGTTTCTTTCCCATTCTGTACGAATGTATCAATTTATGTAATAAGGCATTCACAGCTAGCACCCATACACTTCCTCCCATATGTCCCGTATATTCATACCACTGCACCCAAAGACTTCTGCTACTAAACGCATTTCCTAATGTTAGCCATGGCCAACTTATCTCCCATCTCAAATGGATCATCTCCCACGATACCCAAAAGGCAACAAATGCCACTAAACTTATATTCAATTTGAATCTCTTCCTAAAGAAATAATAACTCATGAACGGAATCATCATGAATAAACTATTCAAAGTAAAAGCAACTATACTCGGGATAAAACTCGTATTCGCCACCCAAAATGTTGCCATGATATTCCACACGAGAAAGGCGGAATATCCATATCGGAATACAAGCCATGCACTTTGCTTTTTCGCAATGACTTCCTCTACTATATACAGTAAAGGAACAAAGCCTACGAATAGTAATGGAGTTATACTAGGGTCTGGAAAACCTAAGTACAAAAGAAAACCTGATACGAACGAAAGAACAAAATACTTAAGATGCTTTGACTTTGTAACTAGGAACTTTAAAAGAACAGTTATTACTAACCAACAACCCATAAAAAAGCTCATAGTGTTCCAACCCCACAGCGGCTCATTAATCAATACCTGACTCGAATTTATCAATAGATACAAACCAAGTATACCTAAGCCAATATTGAAAAACAACGGGAATCGTTTATCGGAAAATACTTTATTGATTATAGATTGCTGCATAAGTTATAAACGAAGCAAATAGGTGAATTATGAAATAGAACCTTTATATTTTATAGGTATAAACTCTAACGGATTAATGATCCATTGTCCCATGATTTTTCAGGACTCACAAAACAAAGTTTTCCCTCTTCATTTTCCGCCATCAATATCATTCCTTGTGACATGACACCTCTGATTTTTCTTGGCTCTAAATTAGTGATCATACTCACTTGCTTTCCTATCACTTCTTCTGTAGAATAATGTTCCGCAATTCCACTTACCACAGTTCTTTTCTCCGATCCTAAATCCAATTCTAGCTTAAGTAACTTATCTGCCTTCTTAACCTTTTCTGCAGCCAAAATAGTCGCTGTTCTAAGATCAAGTTTAGTAAAATCATCAAAACCTATAGTAGAAACTGTAGGTGCTGCTTTCTTAGTCTGCACTTTCTTTGCCTCTGGTTTTTTAGACATATCCTCAAAGGACATTTCTTTCAATTTATTTAATTGACCTTCTATTGCTTTATCGTCAAGTCTCGCAAATAAGTGGAACGGCTTACCTACTTTATGTCCAGCTTCTATTAATGGAAATCCCTCTGCTAAATTATCTTGCATTATCAAGAATTCATCCTTTTCTTCTATTCCAGGAAGTCCTAGTAATTCACTTAATCTATCACTTGTAAACGGAAGAAATGGTCTGCAGGCGATACGTAAAGCTGCTACATGTTGTAGAGCTAAATTCATTATGGTTTTTACCTTATCAGCGTTTTCTTCAGCTTTTACCAATTTCCAAGGCTCATTGAATTGTAACAATTGATTTCCTTTGGTGGAAATAGCCATTACCATTTTTAATGCTTCTCTAAAATTGTATTCTCTGATATGCTGAGATAAATCATGTAACTGATCGAATAAACTCAGAAGTTCGCCATCATGAAAACCAGGTAATCCATCATCACTTGCTGATTCAAAATCTAAATCTGGATCGAATTCCGGAATTACACCTTCATAATATTTATTAGTCAATACAATTACTCGATTGACAAAATTGGCTAAGTTATTTACAAGCTCGTTATTATTCGCTTCTTGGAATCCTTTCCATGTAAATTCACTATCCTTTTGTTCAGGCATAGACTTGATCATATAATACCTTAGTTCATCCTGACGCTCAGGAAAATCTTTAAGGTATTCATGTACCCAAACAGCAAAATTCTTAGAAGTAGAAATTTTCCTTCCTTCTAAATTCATGAATTGATTAGCAGGCACATTTTCTGGCAGTATATAATCGCCATGCGCTTTTAATATAGCTGGGAAAATAATACAGTGGAATACGATATTGTCCTTACCTATGAAATGAACTAACTTGGTTTTTGAATCTTTCCAGTACGGCTCCCATTCCTTTTCATTATCTAAAGCCCATTGCTTCGTCGCCGAAATATAACCTATCGGCGCATCAAGCCACACATATAATTTCTTTCCATCTGAACCTTCTATTTCATTCGGCACATCAACACCCCAGTTCAAATCTCTCGTCATAGACCTTGGGTTTAACCCACCTTCTATCCATGATTTACATTGGCCTAAAACGTGATTTTTCCAGTCGTTCGGATCATGTAATTCCTCCCCATCTACTTTACCTGTATTAACCCATTCTTTCAACCATGTCTCATACTTATCCAATGGTAAATACCAATGAGTTGTCTTCTTAAGAACAGGTATATTTCCAGAAATAGTCGATCTCGGATTAATAAGTTCAGTAGGACTCAAGCTCGATCCACAATTCTCACACTGATCTCCGTACGCCTCTTCATGGTCACACTTTGGGCATTGACCCAAAATATAGCGATCCGCAAGAAATTGCTTTGCAGTCACATCGTAATACTGCTCTGTCTCTTTCTCTATGAATTCCCCTTTTTTATGTAAATCTCGAAAGAATTCCTGGGCAGTTTCATGATGTAAAGTAGAAGAAGTCCTATGATAAATATCAAAACTCAAACCCATTTCCTTGAATGTTTGCTTGAATTGTTCGTGGTATTTATCAACAATACTTTGGGGTTCAACCCTATCCTTTTTTGCCCTTATAGTAATGGCAGCACCATTCTCGTCGCTTCCGCACACGAAAAGCACATCCTTTTCCATCATCCTCATGAAACGCACATAAATATCGGCAGATAAATATGCTCCAGCAAGGTGCCCTATATGTAGAGGACCATTCGCATAGGGGAGAGCTGAAGTAACAAGTATACGTTCGAATTCTTTCATTACCAAAATGTAAAGCGCGAAGATATTAGGAATTTATTGATATATAATTTTTTAATATGATTTTTTTAAAACTTTTCTACTTTTTTTTCCATCTAGCTTAATATCGTTTTTAAGTGTAAGTAGACTACCTTTGCTTTATGATAAAATATTCCACATATGATTTTCCAAATGGACTGAAATTAGTAGTTCATAAAGATGAGAGCACACCTCTTGTTGCAGTGAATATATTATATCGTGTTGGGTCGAGGAATGAGTCAAGCTCAAAAACTGGTTTTGCGCATTTGTTCGAACATCTGATGTTCAGTGGTAGTGAGAATGTTCCGGATTTTGATATGCCAATCCAGATGGCAGGAGGTGAAAATAATGCCTTTACCAATGCGGACATGACGAATTTTTATAATGTGGTGCCCAAAGAAAATTTAGAAACGGTGCTTTGGGTAGAAGCGGATAGAATGCGTGCACTTATTGTGGATCAAAACAATCTTGATGTTCAGAAAAAAGTGGTGATAGAAGAGTTTAAGGAAACCTGCTTAAATCAGCCTTATGGTGATATGTGGCATCACATGAGCAGCACAGTTTACAAGAAACATCATTATAATTGGCCTACTATTGGTAAAGAAATTTCTCATATAGAAAATGCGACTTTGAAGGATGTGCAAGCATTCTACGCGAATTATTACCAACCTGCTAATTCTATCATAACAATAGTGGGGAATGTTCAAGCAGAAGAGATTAGAGATCTTGTTGGGAAGTATTTTCCTGTAGAAGCTAATAAGACGGATTCTCTTGATATATTAATTTGTGAAGAGGAACCAAAGCAGGAAGAATATCGAAAGAAAGTTATACGAGCTGAGGTACCAGCTGAAGCAATATTTCTCGGTTTCCGAATGGCTGGACGTGACGATGAAGATTATTTCAAAGCTGATTTACTTAGCGATATTTTAGCTAACGGAAGATCGTCTATTTTTCATAATAAGCTATTCAAGAAAACAGATTATTTTACGACTATAGATGCCTATGTATCGGGAACTATCGATCCGGGTTTGTTAATAGTGGAAGCTAAAATCAATTCTGAAAGAGATGCAGATAAGGCTTACGATATGATTTGGGCAGAGCTAGAATTATTAAAGGAAGAACGCATCAGTGATCAGGTAGTGATGAAGTTGATTAATAAAATAGAAGCTGCTCAGGTTTATAATGAAATTAGCGTTTTAAATAAGGCAATTAATCTTTCATTTTTCACTTATTTAGGAGATACAGAACTGATTAATTCTCAGATGAAATCTTACGAGAAAATTACTGCTGAGGATCTTAGGGCTTACGCCCAAAGATTATTTACAAAAGAGAATTGCACGGAAATACGTTATATTAAAAACTAGTTTATGCATCCCTCCAAAAAGGAATTTTGGTATGTGGTCATTGCTATACTCATTTTGCCTGCTTTTCTGATTAATTTGGGTATGATGCCACTGAATGATGACGAAGCGATTCGAACCTTAGTGGCAATGGAGATGGACTTTTCTGGCAACTTCATAGTGCCTACCTTGAACGGGGAAGAGTATCGTGCGAAACCTCCTTTGTACAATTATTTCTTATATGTTTCCTATGCTATTTTTGGTGTCAATGAATGGAGTGCGAGAGTTCCTAATGTTCTGTTTTTAGGTCTTTTTGCTTTTGTAATTTATAGTTTTTCAAAGCGGCATTTTAGTAGGGAATACAGTGTGCTTAATGCATTGATGTTTCTTACCTGTGGAAGGATTTTGTTTTGGGATAGTATGTTGGCTTATATTGATATTTCGTATTCTATGATCACCTTTCTCGGATTTATGGTGATCTTTCATAAAGGAGTGAAGAAAGAATGGTATGCCATGTTCTTGTATAGTTATTTGCTAACTGCAGCAGGTTTTCTGATGAAAGGCTTTCCTTCTTTATTGTTCCAAGGTCTGAGTCTGATTATCTTTTTCGTTAGTCAAAAAAAGATCAAGAAATTATTTTCTATTTCTCACTTCTTAGGCATATTGCTTTTTCTAGTAATAGTAGGAGCGTATTATTTTTTATATCAAAGCCAAGCTAATTTAGAGAAGACAATTGGTGGATTGTTAGATCAGTCAACAAGGCGAACGGCTATTCATGAACAGTATGATTATGTTCAGTTTTTCAAGCATCTTGTTTCTTATCCTTTTGAGAATATATATCATTTCTTGCCTTGGACAATTATGGTAATTTATCTGTTTTCTAAAATGGCAATAGCTGAAATTAGAGGGAATAGATTTCTGCTATTTTGCAGCCTATGTTTCCTTTTTAATATTGTAATTTATTGGCTAAGTGTAGAGGTGTATCCTCGATATATACTCATGTTAATACCTCTCTTGTTTACAGTATTCTTGTATTTACATAAGTTAAATTACGATTCCAATTCTATTTTTTATCGAATTTATTTCCGCCTGACTCAAGTGATTTTTGTAGCTGTTATTAGTACCTGTTTTTTTGTGTTAAAAGAAACGATGGAAGTAGATATTCCTTTTAGGTATGTAAAGATAAGTGTGGGAATAATAGCTCTTATTGGTATATTCTATGCTTATACAAAATATAAACCCATTCGCTTAATATCCTTTGTGGCAGCGCTTCTAGTCATGCGGATTATTTTTAATTTTTTCTTTATACCTGAGCGCTATCAAGGAGATATGGGAGTTCAATGTAAGTCGCAGGCAATCGCTTTGGGCGTAAGCCAAAAAAATAAAGACTTGAACATCTATAAAAACTCAAATATTGATTTGACAAGCTCGGTTTATATTTCTAATCAACGCCAAAAGATAACAAGACGGACTGAAGAAATATTACCAGCACCAGGTGTCACGATTTTTGACACATCACGTTATGAATTACATGAAGATATCCAGATTCAAGGTAGTATTTGCGTACGTGAAGGACAACAGACTTTGCTCCTTGTGAACAGATGATAGAAATTTATTGAGGTATAGCTGAAGGATCGAATTCATCAATTTTGTAATAAATTAATTTCCATCCATCACTTAGTTTTGCCCATCTTCTATTCATATTAAAGAAGCCATTCGCATCGTATATTCTTTCAAATACAAGTCTTCCAGCAGGAGTGAATTCTCGTCTGAATTTATCACCATAATCATTAAAAGGTTGGTGTAAAATCCAGTTTTCTTCCGTCCATGTAATTAAATCTCCATCAGCATGAAGAGGGAAACTTATAGCAGTTAATTGGAATGTGGAATCCTCGTGAAATCTGTCGTAGAACTCTACGAAATCTTTTTCTATTTCTACTAATTCAGTACTAGATTCATCGGCTATTGCGGATTCTGATGCTTCTTTTTTGCAGGCAAAAAATAGAAGAACGGCAAATAAAAATAAAATAGATTTTTTCAAAATTAAGAGTTTATAAGTTGCAATAATAATGAAATAAGTGGAGGAAATATTTTGTGTTATTATAATTATGTTTCAAATGGGATAAGATGTGATGCTTTGGTTTTATGGATAGAATTTGTAAAAGTAATGACTGCCGTGTTAAGAAGGAAGAGTTAATTAAAATACAGAAACATAAAATTACTATTCACAACATAATCCAGCCATTCACAACTTAAATCTTATTAGATTGATGAAATCCATATATTTTTAGCTTGGTATTTTTTGGTTGGTGCAATTATTTATTTTAAAAAAAATTACAAGAATATTGAAATACAAATGCAAGCTTCAGGTTTTTAACATCTGTCTATAATTTCTTAAAAATATAAATGCTTCAACAAATAAAGACAAGCATACTTAAAGAAGTGTGCTCTTTTTTTAATTTCCTCCGGTCGTAGACTATAAAAATGCGATCTAATACATTATCAATAATTTTTCTTCTGATCAATACATTTTTTATTCCATTTTAGGTAAGATTTATGTAAATAATTGTTCTTCACACCTCAATATAACCATTCACCACAAAAAATTGAATAGATTCACTTATCACTTTACTTTAGTGTGCAAGGTTTAAAATTTCTAGTTTTTTTATAACAGATGAGCTGTAAATTAACTGAAGGATTTTTACCTTTTTCAATGTTAAAAAATTCACTGAAAAAAATTGTCAGATCAGTATTTTTTGTCTCGAAAAATGAAACACGATTTACTAAATGATTTTAAAAATTTAAATCAATTATGTTTTATTATTACACATTAATTTAAAGAATTATTAGTACAAGAACAAGGCAGAAAACGTAGTAAAAGCCTAAGCTATTGAGAGTATTACTATAGAAGGAATTGTTCTTATTTAACTTAAAATATGTGAAATTTTTAAGCAGAATTGGAATGTTAAAACCAAAAATTAATAGAACAATAAAAATTACTAAAAATGAGATGTTTATTATTATGTTTTCTTTTCACACTGTGTCTAAGTATAGGTTCTGCTCAAAATGTAGGAATCAATACTACAACTCCAGATTCATCCGCCGTTCTTGATGTGGAGTCTACTGAAAAGGGAATATTGATACCGCGCATGACTGAAAGTCAAAGAGATCTAATTTCAAATCCTGCAACTGGTTTGCTAGTTTTTCAATTGGATAATTCCATGGGTTATTATTTTTATGATGGAACTGAATGGAAACCAGTTTCTAGTTCATCAGGCACTTCCCAATGGGACACTATAGGGAATGATATTTATAATACAAATACTGGGAATGTTGGTATAGGAACAAATCAAGCTACGACCAGATTAGCTGTTGAAGGTTTAGGTGATACATTAGAAATTGTTTCATTTTTTGATACAAGTTATGTGTATACACCATCTGGAACATTTGGCGGTTCTATTAGTTATGGACAAACACCAAGACAAAGGATTCCGTTTTTTCAGGCAAATTATGCAACGGAAATTTTATTGACTGCTAATATTTCAGGCAATGTAGAAGGGTTTCCTGGATTTCCTATTGCACCCGAGTTAGCTTTTCAAACTTATTTTATCATAAATGACACTTTTGCTATACTTTCTACTGATTTAATGCCTCCTCCGGGATCAGTTAACATTTGTGGAGATCCTGAAAACGGAGGCGTTTTCTATCCTACCCCAACTCAAAATTTGGATGTAACTGCAATAATGAAAGGTCATACAAATGTTGAGTTTTTATTTGGAGACACTGGGGGGGCAGGATTTAGTGGCGATTTTTGTGGTTTTCCAGGCTTATGGCTAGAGATGATTTTAGAATATAAAGTTCCAGTTATTCGACCGGCTCTTACTGTAGCAAATGGTAGTATTAAATTCCAAGATATAGTGACATCAGAGTCTACTCCGTTGTATGTTACTCCCTCAGGAGATGTACAACATGTAATGGGAGACGGTGCTTTATTAGTGCGCGACAGTGAAGGTGGTTTAAAGATGACAAATACAGTACAAAGACCAATTTCATTTGGTATTTTTAATAATGAAGAGACATTTGATACAGTATTTGGAGATTCTACTCATTTTCCTATTAATTTTCCTCAATTAACTAATCCAGCATTTATTGAAATAACTACTGGTGCTGCCAGACCATTATTTGGTGGAAACATAAGATTATATGATAGTACAGGTATGGTTACTGTTGTTAATAATGGTCACCTTGATTTTTTTCATCCCATTTCACTTTATACAGAAAGCGATGTTGCTGCTGGAAATTTTTACGCTCATTCTGATATAAGGATAAAAGATGTACTAAAAGTTTCAGCGGTAGATGAAGATTTAAAAATTCTAAACCAAATAAAAATTACTGACTATACATATAAGGATACATTAACAAGAGGAAAACAAATAACTAAAAAGGTAATCGCCCAAGAATTAGCTATGGTTTATCCTAATGCTGTTATGGAGTCAGTGAAACCCATACCTGATATCTATACCTATGGTAAAATAGAAGAAGGATGGATTAGGATATTAGATGCAGATCTAGAAATAGGAGAAACGATTCGGCTTATAATCCCCAAAGGGGATGAAGAACTTACGCAAAATGCATTAATTATTGATAAGGTTAATGACAGATTTAAACTGAATACAAATGCTAGTCATCCAGCTGTTTTTGTTTTCGGAAGAGTAGTTGATGATTTCCATTTTGTTGACTATGATGCATTAACAGCATTGAATATTTCAGCGACACAAGCACTACTAGATAGAATAGAGGAACTTGAAAAAGAGAATGAATTGT
>CAZSKA010000131.1:0-10819 GCA_964607315.1 uncultured Saprospiraceae bacterium
ATTTAAGTGTTGGTAGGAAAGAAAATTAGTTTGTTTTGAAGTTCTTTTTTGATTGAGTGAACAACTAGATTGAAATCTTTAAGAAAGACATTTCATATATCAAAAATAGAAATACTGCTATACATAATTGGGCATTTCTTTTCTTCTGAAAAACATCAATAGTATCAAATGAGAATGATTCTTTTCTTACGTATAAATCTTAGATTCCATTACAAAACATAGTAGTTTATGTAATAAGAATGTAACTTTGCTCAAGATTTTTGAAAGACTATTAAAATTGCTTGCACCTTGTATATATTTAAGTCTTTCCACTCTTACTATTCGATAATATTGGAAGGTAATAAGTATAATATTAGGCCTTCTGTATTTTTGAAGTTTAAAGCGATAGATAAATCTAAAATGTCACTATTATAAAATTATGGGCACAATAGGTATATTGAAACAGGATTTAAAATATTAACTTATAACCAAGTAAACTAACAGTCTAAATTTGAATAAATCTAACTTGTGATTGTTAATGAAATACAATTTTATAGTAAAAAATTGCCTGAGAAACCTGAAACTATAATTGTTTAAAACTGAATATAAATATGAAAAAAGCATTAATAACAGGCGTTACAGGACAAGATGGTGCTTATTTGTCGGAGTTTCTTTTGAAAAAAGGCTATGAAGTGCACGGGATAAAGAGAAGAACTTCTCTCTTTAATACGGCACGTATAGATCATCTATACCAAGATCCACATATAGAAAATCGAAGATTTATACTTCATTATGGGGATTTATCTGATTCAACAAATATTATTCGAATCATACAAAATGTGAAGCCTGATGAAATATATAACTTAGGAGCAATGTCTCATGTTGCTGTAAGTTTTGAAGAACCTGAATATTCTGCTGATGTAGATGGTGTTGGTACTTTAAGAATACTAGAAGCTATACGTATTTTGGGATTGGAAAAAGAGGTAAAAGTCTATCAAGCTTCGACATCAGAATTATATGGGAAAGTTCAAGAAGTTCCGCAAACAGAAAAGACTCCTTTTTATCCGCGATCTCCATATGCAGTTGCAAAAATGTATGCTTTTTGGATAACAGTAAATTATAGAGAGGCATATAATATGTTTGCTTGTAATGGGATTCTTTTCAATCATGAATCACCATTGCGAGGAGAAACATTTGTAACGAGAAAAATTACTAGAGCTGTTGCTAAAATTGGCCTAGGATTACAAAGTAAATTGTATTTAGGTAATTTGAATGCAAAAAGAGATTGGGGACATGCAAAAGATTATGTTGAATTGATGTGGAAAATATTACAACATGATAATGCAGAAGATTGGGTAATTGCTACAGGTGTGACTACAAGTGTAAGAGATTTTGTAAAACTTTCTTTTAAAGAAATAGGAGTGGAGATTAGGTTTGAAGGAGAAGGAGTAGATGAGAAAGGATATATTGCTTCATGTTCTAATCCAGAATTTCAATTGAAGGAAGGAACAGAAGTTGTAAGTGTAGATCCAAAGTATTTTAGGCCTACAGAAGTAGAGTTATTGATTGGAGATTCTTCTAAAGCTCAAAGTAAATTAGATTGGACTCCAAAGTATACTGTGGAGACATTATGTAGTGAAATGGTTAAAGCAGATCTTGAATTATTTAAAAAGGATCAATTATTAAAAGAAGCTGGATTTGCAATTAAAAACGAATATGAGTAATGAATAAAAATGCTAAAATTTATATTGCGGGGCATCGTGGTATGGTTGGTTCTGCTTTAAAACGTAGATTAGAAAATGCAGGTTTCTCTAATTTTATTGAAAGGACTTCATCTCAATTAGATCTCAGAGATCAACAAGCTGTTCAGTCATTTTTCAAAGAACAGAAACCTGACTATGTGTTTTTAGCTGCAGCTAAGGTAGGAGGAATTCATGCGAATAATGTTTATAGAGGAGAATTTATTTACGATAACTTGATGATACAAAACAATGTAATTCATGCTAGTTATTTAAATGAAGTTACTAAATTAATGTTTTTGGGATCATCTTGTATCTTTCCAAAACTCGCATCTCAACCTATGAGAGAAGATGCTCTATTAACAGGTACTTTAGAACCAACAAACGAACCTTATGCTATTGCAAAAATTGCAGGAATCAAAATGTGTGATGCTTATCGCTCACAGTATGGATGTGATTATATTTCTGTAATGCCAACAAATTTGTATGGCCCAAATGATAATTATGATTTAGAGAATTCTCATGTGCTTCCAGCATTAATTAGAAAGTTTCATACGGCTAAGAAAGAAAACAAAGAAGAAGTAGTGATGTGGGGGACAGGATCACCTCTTAGAGAGTTTATGCATGCAGATGATTTAGCAGATGCATGCGTGTTTCTGATGAAAAATTATAGCGACTATGGGTTCATTAATATTAGCTCTGGTGAAGAAGTTTCAATTTTATCGCTGGCTAATATTGTGAAAAAAGTAGTAGGATTCAAAGGTGAAATAGTCAATGATTTAAGTAAGCCTGATGGAACACCTCGTAAGTTAATGGATGGATCTAAATTGCATAAATTAGGATGGAGACATAAAATTAGTTTAGAGAATGGAATTAAAGAGGTTTATCAAAACCTTGAAAGTGTAAGTTGGTATTAACTAATAGTAAAGAACTAATAGTAAAGATTTTTATTAAAAATTGTTATTTACATTAGACTAAAATAAAAAATGAAGAATTATTATATAACAATAATGGCAGGAGGAATAGGGTCTAGATTTTGGCCGTCTTCTACTGAAGACACTCCCAAACAATTTTTAGATATCTTAGGTGTAGGTAAATCACTATTGCGATTAACTTTCGAAAGATTTTTAAATGTAGTTCCTGCAGAGCGAATTTTAATTTTGACGAATCAGCAGTATAAAGATCAGGTATTAGAACATTTACCAGAGATTTCTGAACTTAACATTTTATGCGAACCCAGTAGAAATAATACTGGACCATGTGTAGCATATACAGCACTAAGATTGTTTGCTCAAAATAAAGATGCGATTTTTGTAACCGCTCCTTCTGACGCAGTTATCTTGAAAACTGAAGTATTTGTTGACAATATTAAGAAGGCTTTAAAGTTTGTTGAATTAAGTAACTCTATTGTTACTTTAGGAATAAAACCCACAAGACCAGATACTGGATATGGTTATATAGAGGTTAATAAAGATGATGACGAACAAGTACTTAAAGTAAATAGATTTAGAGAGAAACCAAATTTAGAAACTGCAAAGGAATATTTAGAGGCAGGGAATTATTATTGGAATGCTGGGATATTTATTTGGAAAGCTAAAGATTTAATTGAGTCATTTAAAACAAATGCTCCTGATATTATATCTACGTTATCTGTAGATATTAATAAAATTAATACACCACAAGAGCAGGAATATATAGATGAAGTTTATCCTAAAACTCCAAGTATTTCTGTTGATTATGCGATTTTAGAAAAAGCCAATAATGTATATACAATACCTTCTGATATAGGTTGGAGTGATTTGGGGACTTGGAATTCACTTCATGCATATTTGTGTGAAGATGATAATGAAGTTATTACTTTAGGAGCGAATACGTACATTAAAGAATCAAAAAATTGCTTAATAAGAACTGATAGCGATAAAGTTGTTGTCATCAAAGGACTTGATAATTATATTGTTGTTGATGAACCAGGAGGTTTATTAATTTACCCAAAATCTGATGAACAAGAGATTAAAGCTGTATTAAGAGAAATAAATGAAAAAGCATAGATGAATATTGCACTTGTAGCAAATTCTACTTGGAATATTTATAATTTTCGTCAGAATGTAATTAATAAACTTCTAGATGAGGGTCATGATGTTACAGTAATAGCGCCTATTGATGAGTATCTTGACTATAAAGATAAATATCCAAAAATTAAACATTATGGACTAAGGACTTTAGGCAGAGATAGCACTAATCCGTTTAGAGACTTTTTATTAATCTTAGAATTAATTAGAAGATATTCTCAAGTTAAACCTGATTTAATTATTCATTATACGAATAAACCAAATATTTATGGTGCAATTGCTGCAAGAATTAAAAAGATTAACTCAGTAGCTATTGTTACAGGATTGGGATATCCTTTCATACATAAAGGTTTTATTCAAAATATAACTTCCTTATTATATAAATGGACAGCTAAGTTTCATAAAAAAGTAATATTTGAGAATATTGCGGATAGAGAGTTGTTTGAAGAAAGAAATATTATTAAAAAAGGAAAAGGAATAAGTATAAAGGGATGTGGTGTAGATATAGATTTTTATCAGCCAGATCAAAGTAATATATCTTTAAGAGATGATTCCGTAATTTTTACTTTTATCGGTCGACTCCTATACGATAAAGGTATTACAGAGTTTGTAGAAGCAGCTAAGATTATTAAGAAAGACAATCCAAATATAAAATTTTGGGTTGTGGGTGATTTAGATCCAGGCAATCCAGCGGCAATAAATAAATATCAATTGGCTGACTGGGTAAATAATGATTATATAGAGTACCATGGTTTTCATAGAGATGTTAGATCTTATATAAGTAAAAGTGATTGTATAGTTTTACCGAGTTATAGAGAAGCTATTCCAAGGACTATTACGGAAGGCATGGCAATGGGTAAACCCGTTATTTCTACAGATGTTGCAGGATGCAGGGAAGCTGTGGATGTAAATCAAAATGGTTATCTAGTGCAGGTGAAAAACAGTAATTCTTTGGTAGAAGGGATGAATAAATTTTTATCTCTAAGCACGGAGGAAAAAATATCTATGGGTAAAAAAGGCAGAGATAAAGCTTTAGAAGAGTTTGATGACAGAAAAATTGCTAATCATATCTACCAGATAATTTCTAATCTCGATTCATAACAATTCTGTTATATAATTTCTTTTTTTTCTTTGGGCTTAAGCCCAAAAATCATTTAAAAAATTAATTCCCAACATATTTAATTTCTATTATTTCGCTTTCTTTTAAATTAGAACTAAGCGTAATCTTTTGCATTTCCCCTTTATATTCGTACGAAATTCCCATCGTATTAGGAGGATTTCTTCCTTCGTTTTCTGCATGTAAAAGCAGATAATTTTTTCCCTCCAAATTCATTTTCACTTTTAATTTAGTTGCAGCTCCTTCTAAGGAATAATTTTCCAAAATCCAATCTCCATTAAAATTTATAGAAACGATATCTCCATCTTGGAGTTTGTAATCATATAAGTTTATTTCAAAGACTGTAGTGTCTACTAAAATTGTTCTAGTTGATTTTATTATTTCTCTATCTTTTAATTTAGTAGGAATCGCTTGAATAAAATCGTCCGAACTAGCAATTAATTCTTCATCAACTAATTTTTTAGGATAGATAACCTGATAGAAATGTGGTTCTTCGATTTTATGTAAAACATTTAAATCTAGTGAACGTAAGATTATATTCATTTCATTAGCAAATCCACTTCCATATCTATTTATTTGATTAACTAAGACTGCATTATGGTAATAATAAAATTTTCCATAATATCTATATTCTTTAGGTATTTCAGCAGTGTTAACTAATGCGGTTGCACTTTTATTTAGAGTTTCTATTTTATTTATTATTCTTTTCCAAGCTCTTAAGTTTTTGGAAGTTTTTAAAGATTCAATTTCATGTCCGGCAATATCAATGCTTTTTAATTCATTTAATTCTTTTTTCGATTTACTAATTTGGTTAGGAAGGATTTCTATTTTTTTATTTCTAACAGAGCGCAGAATGCTTTTTGAAGCGAACCAAGATGTTTCCATTTTTTTGACTAAATCAGCAGCTTCTGGAGTAACAGACCCATGTTTTCTAGAGTATTTAATTAATAGTATTTCTAGTTTAACTTGTTCTTCGTAAAATGTATCATATAGTTCTGTTCCTTCTTCTAAATAAGTAAATACTTTTGCTACATTTTCTGTTTTTGAAAAATCATTTTCGGCGAGAAATTTATCAATATCAAACCGAATATTGTTAATTCGAATTAATTTCTCACGTAATGATAACATGCTTTGATTAAGCTCTAATGCAACTTGTTTATCTAAGAATTTGCTATCAGATTTTGCAATGTCATACCATTCCCAAGGACTAATTTTATAAAACCAATCTTCTGGATCTTCAAAAATGTTTTTTGGTAAATCAGAATTGCCAAAATTATTTATTTGGTATCCATCTAGATCAATGTATTTATTTAATTCTTGATTATAGTTTTCAAGCAAGCGATGAACTATAACCATTCCATGAATGCTTTCATTTAGAAAGTTAACATAATTGTTTAAAGCCTGCATTGGTGTAGGGTCTGCTTCAGTTGTAGCAAAGTGATTTGTATTTGCAAAAGTAAATTGAGCAAATGAAATCGTAAAAAAGAAAATTAGTAAGGTCTGTTTAATTTTCATTATAAGCTTTTATACATACCTGAAGAGGCTATATGTTCCTCTACTGCGTCGACAACTAAATATTTTATGGAAGCACTTTCTTTAATTCGTTTTCTAATATAAGAACTAGAAATTTGCATTAAAGGTGCTTCAAAAATGCTAACTTTTTCATGGTTTTGCAATTCTCCTAACTCGTAACTTGGTCTTTTATAAACGAAAATTTCATGGTGTTTTAGTATTTCTTCATAATTTTTCCATTTATGAAAAGTTGCTAAATTATCTCCTCCCATGATTAACACAAATTCATGGTCAGTATATTTTTCTTTTAAGTACGATAATGTGTCAACTGTATACGAAGGTTTAGGTAATGAAAATTCAATATTACTTGATTGAATTTTTGGGTTATCACCTATGGCTAAATTTACAAGATGAAGTCTATCGTAATCTTTTGCTAAAGTAGCTCTTTTTTTATGTGGATTTTGCGGGCTTACTACCATCCATACTTTATTTAAAGATGTATGTTCTGCCATGAAATTAGCAATAATCATATGTCCTACATGCACAGGGTTAAAGGACCCAAAAAAAAGACCTATTTTCATTTTAGTAACTTGCCATTAATGGCATAACAAGCATTAATAAATCTTCATTTTCATTTTGATCTGTAGGAACAAGAATTCCAGGTCTATTAGGAGTAGACATTTGGATTTCTATTTCTTTATTTCCTATTACACTTAGCATCTCTGCTAAAAATTTCACATTAAATCCTATACTCATTGGTTCGCCAATATAGTCGCAAGCTATCTGCTCAGTTGCTTCATTGCTAAAATCAAGATCCTGAGTAGAAATAGTTAGTGATTTATCGCTTAAGTTAAAAACTGCTTGGTTTGTAGTTTTATTAGCGTATATATTGATCCTTTTCAATGAATTAATAAGATCTGTTCTATTAATTTTCAGAATTTGAGGATTCTCTAATGGAATCACTGAGTTGTAATCAGGATATTTTGCATCGATTAATCTACAGATAATAGTTGTTTTATCAAATTCGAAGAATACGTTCTTTTGATTAAAAGATATTTGAACATCATCGCCTCCAGAGATAGAGTTTTTAAGTAGAATTAAACCTTTTTTAGGCAAAATCATACTTGCTGTTTGGTCGCTTTCTATACTTCCAAATTGATACTTAACCAATTTATGAGCATCTGTAGCAACAAAAGTTACTGTATTAAAATCAATCTGCATATACACACCCATCATAGCCAGTCTAAGCTCATCAGAACTTGTTGCAAAAATGGTTTTTGTAATAGCGTTTTCTAGTGTTTTACCAGAGAGTTTGAAACTTTCAGTATCCTGATTAGTGGAAGTTTCTGGAAATTCTTCAGGATTATCACCTGCTAGTTTGTATTTACCAAAGGCCGTTGTAAGTTCTATCGCGAAGTTATCTGGATTAATATCAAATGTTACAGGTTGCTCAGGTAGAGACTTCATCGTCTCAATTAAAATTTTAGCAGGTATTGCAATTTTAATATCCTCTTCAGATGAAACATCCATTGTAGTAACTATAGTATTCTCTAGGTTTGTAGCTGTAATCTCCAGAGTTTCTCCTTGTATATTAAAGAGAAAGTCCTCAACGATAGGAAGCACAGAGTTAGAACCTATAACACTACTAGATGTATTCAATATAGCAGATAATTCAGAAGAAGATATGGTAAATTTCATGTATTCAGGTTTAAGAAATTAGACCCAAATATAGCATATAAGTATTGATTTTTATATAAACCTTTGTTCGAGTTTAATAAGCTCTGGCATTGCTTTTTTCCATATAGTTTATAAATGCCTTGTTTACAACTCTATTTCCTCCTGGAGTTGGGTAATTTCCACTGAAATACCAGTCTCCATTATTATTCGGACAAGCTTCATGAAGATTCTCTATAGATTGATACACGATTTCAATTTCAGGCTTAATTCCTTTAGGAGTCAACATCTTTGTAATCCTACTAGATATGTCTTCATATGAATAAAGTGCGTAAAGGTCTTTTACAAAATTTTTAATTTCAGAATCTGGTAAACCTTCTTGGGCTTTACACTTCTGATATATCTCTTCTAAGAATTCTTCTTGATTATTTTCATGAATCAAATCTATTAAAGCTCTGAAAGCACAGAAATTCTTCATTTTAGACATATCAATACCATAGCAATCTGGGTAACGAATCTGTGGAGCTGATGAAAGAATAATAATCTTTTTTGGTTTTAGCCTAGATAAAATTGATAGAATAGAATCTCTCAGCGTTGTTCCTCTTACAATACTATCATCTATTAAAACAAGTGTATCAACTTCATTTTTAACAATGCCATAAGTTACATCGTAAACTAAGTTAACCATCTCTCCTCTTGAACTGTCATCGGCAATAAAGGTTCTCATTTTTGCATCTTTGACAGCTAGTTTTTCAACTCTGGGATGAATTTTCATTATGTCGAGTAATTCATCAGAAGATAAACCTTTACCTTTTTTCGCAATAGTTTTAGCTTTCCATTTATCTAATTCTTCCTCTATACCTTGGACTAAACCATAAAAAGAAGTTTCTGCTGTATTAGGAATAAATGAAAAAATAGTGTTTTTCATGTCGTAATTAATGGTTTCCATTATTTGTGGAGCCAATAATCTTCCTAATTTTTTTCTTTCTAAATAAATATCTCTATCTGTTCCTCTTGCGAAGTAAATACGTTCAAATGAACATGCCGCTCTTTCTTTTTGGTCTTTACACAGAGGAATATAAACTGTTCCATTTTTCTTTACTATTAGCGCATGCCCTCTTTCAAGTTCTTTAACTTCACTAATATGGATATTGAAAGCAGTTTGTATTGCTGGTCTTTCTGAAGCGGCCACAACAACCTCATCATCATAATAATAATAGCATGGACGTATACCAGAAGGATCTCTAAATACAAAAGCATCTCCATGCCCTATCATTCCTGCCATAATATAACCACCATCAAACTTTCTAGCTGATCGTTGTAAAATTCTCTGCACATCTAAGTTCTCAGCAATTTTTTTGTTTATTTCAATGTTAGAGTAACCATCAGGTTTAAACCAATTAAAATTTCTTTGAACTTCATCATCAAGGAAGTGACCTATCTTTTCTAAAACAGTTACTGTATCACTTTTTTCTTTTGGGTTTTGCCCAAAGGAAATAAGCTCTTGAAACAATTCTTCCATGTTGGTCATGTTGAAGTTGCCAGCAAGGACTAAGTTTCTGCTAATCCAGTTATTTGAACGTAAAAAAGGATGACAGGTTTCTATGGTATTTACACCGTGTGTACCATAACGAAGATGACCTAGAAGCAATTCGCCAATATATGGCTTATTGTATTTCATCCATTGAGTGTCCTGTAGTTGTTCTGGGCTCAATCCTTGAAAATGATCCATAATACCATTAAATACATCTTTAAGGTATTGTGAGCTAATACTTCTTTTTCTAGAAATATATCGATGCCCTGGAGGCATGTCTAGCTTTATAGTGGCAACTCCTGCACCATCTTGACCTCTATTTCTTTGTTTTTGGAGTAAAAGCTGAAGTTTATTTAACCCATAAAGATTTGTACCATATTTCTCTTTATAGTACTCTAAAGGCTTAAGTAAGCGAATGAATGCCAGCCCGCATTCATGTTTAATTTGATCACTCATGTTCTATACCCAGTTATTAATGGTAAAATAGAGGTGTAAAGGTACAATTATCCGTTAATATGTTGTCTAAAAAAGGATATTATGCAAATACTTGAAAGAAATAGGACAAAATATACCAATTTAACAATAAAATGCCTTTCCTTAACTAATGTAAATCTCTAGGACAATTTATATAAGACTATTTTAGCAAAGCCTAGCACCTTCCATATTGATTGGTGAAATATGAAGGTCGTGATCAACCTTTTCTTTCTCATATACTCTAGTCATTTTTTTTGCAGCTTGTTCTGCTTTGATAGAGTTTTCAAACAGTGCGAAAATGGAAGGACCAGCACCACTAATACTACATCCTAAAGCTTCATTTTCTAATGCAATTTTTTGAACTTCTTTAAAGCAAGGAATTAACTTAGCTCTTTGGGGTTCTATAATTATATCTTTCATCGATTTTCTTACCAAATGTAGATCATTCCTTGAGAAGCCTAAGATCATTCCAACTAAGTTCGCACTTTGAATAATGTGTTTATCTAGGTCAACCTTGTCGGAAAGAACAGCTCTACTTTCCTTAGTAAGTAATCTAACATGAGGATAAATTACGACTGCATGTAATCCTTCTGGAATATAAATTCTATGAGCTTCCGCTAAATGTGAATCTCTAACAAATACCATTCCTCCCATAAGGCAGGGTGCGACATTGTCTCCATGTATTGCTCCATCTGCAACTTCTTCACCTGCTATCGCATAT
>CAZSKA010000132.1:0-10814 GCA_964607315.1 uncultured Saprospiraceae bacterium
TAATAGATTTGGAAAGTGAAAAGTCATTCTACAAGGCAGAAATTTATTGCATAACCTTAGTTAACGTGCATAATGTCTTAAGACGAAGCGTAAAGAAAGAGCTTATCTATGTCCAATCCGATGACAAAAAACGAAGTATAAAGGTATTATACTCGCATAAGATTTTTTTCTGATCAGCTAAGAGAATAGCTGATAGAGGTGTGCTCTAGTAGATATAAATTTTGCGAGAGGAACATGGAGTGCTTGTCGCGAACGCTAGTGAGTGATGAGGCGACTGCCGAAACACCGAACACTAATTTGACTCATAATTAGCGGGTATATTTCTTTTTTTATTTCTAGTAATTTCGCTAAAAAGCCTCGTCGTGGCTAAGGCCATGACTACGTTTTTTACCTTCATTTCTATTCATAAAAATTAGAAATCTTAACCGCCATTATAAAGTAAAATCAGTATAATACTCCGACCCAATGGCCTCTTTTTTTGAGGGCAGTGGGGCTCGCCCTTATAACATCTAATCCACCTCTTTTTGTCTTGATGATATTATGTCTTATGAACTGAAAATCAATTGCTATTCAGCTGTAGTTCGGATTTTCTTCTCTCTTCTAATTCCTCTGAAATTTGATTCATAAATTTCTTTGACAAAGGATAGAACATCATCGTCATTGCTCCTATAGCAGCAACTATTCCAGGAATCCAACTCATAAGCATTTTAATACCAGGAATAGCACCTTGAATGGATATAGAATCCAATCCATCATAGCCATAGACACCTAGGACATAACCTATAATCGCACCCGCTATTCCGCCTCCAAATTTCGTAGAAAATGAACCCGCAGAATATACCAATCCAGTTGCTCTTCTTTTATTTTTCCATTCTGAATAATCAGCTGCATCACCTAACATGACAAATGTTAATGTGGAGAACATTGCTCCTATTAATTCCGATAATAAGCCCAATACAAAAATGGCTATGATGGCACCTGGCCCGCAAAATATAATCAATGAAATAAATAACCCTGAAAGTAATAAGGAACCTACAAAAACATTCCGCTTACCAAATCTTACACTTAATGGTGTCATGATTATAGCACCCACTATAGAAACTAACATCAATCCTACGAGGTAAGAAGCTGCTAACAATTGATTATGCAAATAATGAGTAAAATATATAATAATAATACCTTGCTTCAATGAATTAAATGTAGCTGAAAACAATGCAGTTACTAGTAAAGTCCACCATGCCCTATTCTTTACTAAATCTTTAAAATCTTGTTTAAGATTAGCTTGCTGATTTTTAGGTGGTTTAATCCGTTCTCGTGTTGTAGCGAACGTGATTATCATGAGAATAACAAGAATTATCGACATCAAATAAAAAGAATAACTATAGCCTTTTTGTTGATCAACAATCCTAAAATCATTTGCAGTAAGATTCTCTTCTCCCTTTACAATAAAGGAATAGGTATCATTAGCTTTCATGCTAAAGGTCTTACCAATAGATGCTTCGTTATTTGTTGAGCGATCATCATTCCACATGAAGGTTGCAACTCCACCTTCTGTTTTTACATTAACATTCTCCACATTTCGCGTTGCTTCTATATCAACTTGGTAGGTTTCAGCTTCTAATTTTGACACTTCTACTTTAGGTCCCACATTCCCGAAATATGCTACAAGAAATAAAAGTGCACCTTGGACGAGTATACCTCCTCCAAATGAACCTATCATTCTAAACGCTCCAATACTTGTCCTTTCCTTATGATCACCACTCATCACTGCCATTAATGCACCATAAGGAATATTATTGGCGGTGTATAATAGAGTAAATGCAATATATGTTATGTAGGCATAAATAATTTTGCCTGTTTGATTTAAGTCTGGACTTGTGAACAATAAACAGAGTGAAATCCCTAGTGGTATGGCCGTCCAAAGTATCCAAGGTCTAAATTTTCCATATTTGGAATTGGTTCTATCCCCTAATATCCCCATTAAGATATCACTAATACCATCACTAAATCGGGCGGTTAATAATAATATTCCCACAGTTATAGGATCAAGACCAACTACATCTGTGTAGAAAATAATCAGAAATGTTCCAACTCCTCTCCATCCTATATTCGCCGCTGCATCTCCTAATCCATATCCAAACTTTTCTTTAAATGGGACCTTACTCATAAGTTTCTATTTTTCAATCTCTAATAAACTTTTTAGCAATATATTATTTGAAGCAGAACCTACTAATATTTCAAACATACCAGCTTCTACTTTCCAATCTTTATCCTCTATATCCCAAAATGCAAAATCTCTTTTTGTCAAAGTGAATTGCACCGTTTTCTTTTCTCCAGTTTTCAAACTCACTTTTTCAAAACCTTTTAGTTCTTTGATAGGTCGTGGAACTGAAGATTCTCTATCACTTATATATAATTGCACAATTTCTTGACCATCTAATTCTCCTGTATTTTCTATTTCAACACTTAGTTTCAATTCGTCTCCTATCTTAATTAGGGAATGTTCTAGAATCAAGTTTCTATATGAATAGGAGGTGTATGAAAGCCCATATCCGAAGGGATAAAGCGGTTCAATCTTTTTATCTTCATACCAACGATAACCCACAAATACACCCTCACTATAAATCACATCATGGATAGGATCGTTAATCCTATGATCTTCATCCCAACCAGTGTATAATTCAGCTTCTTTGGGCATATAGCCAAAACCTGGCGAATCTTCAAAAGACTTTTCAATGGTGATGGGGAGTTTAGCTGATGGATTAGTAATTCCTGCAACAATTTCAGCGAATGCTTGGAAGCCAATCTGCCCAGGATACCAGTTATATATCAATCCAGCAATCTCATCATTCCATTCACTCATATTAACACCACTTCCAGAGCTAACAGCAACAATGCTATTCTTATTTAAAGAAGAAATTCGCTTTATTCCTTGATTAACAGTCTCTGGCAAATCAAATGATTTATCCCACCCTTCAGAATCAAAGGTTCCAGCACTATAAATAACATGACTAGATGATAGTATCTGCTCCTCACTAGGATTTTCTACATGAACCAAACGTTCTCCGTATATCGATTTAAGTGCTTGATACATGGTGATGTTATCATAACCTTCCACTTCAGCAGCTCCTCCACCATATGGAATCTTATCTGCATATTCTCCAGTTAATAAGATGGACACTTTTTCTTGTGGAAGAATAGGCAATATATTGTCATTTTTAAGCAAGACAATACTTTCCCTCCCAGTCTGTAAGGCTACCTTCTCATGCGCTTCATAATTTTCTAGAAAAGAAGCATCTTTTATAGGTCGTTCACGAAGTCCCATTGCTATAATAGTCGTAAGTATATTTACTACCATTTTATCAATATCCACTTCTTTTATTCGTCCCTGTTCTACAAGCTCTTTGGCTACATTTCGAATAAAGAACTCTGGCTTTTTTACATAATCTGGATATTCTTCTCGAGGTTCACCAGGCATGTCTAAATCAAGACCAGACTTTATTACTTTTTCAGCATCCCAAACAGACCACCAATCACTCATAACCAACCATTTGAAACCTAAGTCTTCTCTCAGTAATCCAGTAATCACATCTTTACTTTGTCCAGCATGTTCGCCATTCACAAGATTATAAGAAGTCATCACAGCCATAGCTCCTGCATTAATACCTGCCTCAAAACCTGGCATGTAAATTTCTCTTAAAGTCCTTTCATCTACCACAGAATTAGATGTTCGTCTTTTATAGTCTGTATTGTTTGCAATGAAGTGTTTAAGCGTGGCGATTGTGCCGGTACTTTGCATACCTGTTACATAGTTCTCAACCATTCTCGATATCAAATACGGATCTTCACCTAAGTATTCAAAATTTCTACCGTTTTGAGAAATCCTGTACACATTAATACCTGGCCCAAGTAATATAGCAATCTCACCTGCTCTACACTCCTCTCCTACCGATTTCGCATATTCTTTTGCTAAAGATTTATTCCATGTACTTGCAAGGGCTATGGAGCAAGGAAAGGAAACTGATTTTTCCAATTGATCATCAAGCTCTCTTCTTATATTTACACCTTGAGAGGCATCCGACATATAAAGTGATGGAATATAAAAACGTTCAAAACCCTTTGTAAAGAAGACATTATGACCTCCAATTAAAGAAATCTTCTCATCTAAGGTCATTTGATTTAAAATTTCAATCGCCTGTCTCTTTGCTTCATTATGAGCTATAGGAGGTTCAAAAGGTTGAAACATGTTATTCTATTTTCTCAAATTGTAATGATTTATGTAATTCATTTTGAAACCCAATTAATTCCTTTTGGTATTCCAACTCGTACAATTAAGTTTAAATATATGGGAAAATCAAAATAAAACGTATAATTGACTTTAAATAAGTTAAAGATCCAAATTTGCCTTAGGAAAAACAGAGCATTACAATCTTAAAGTGCATAGAATGAGAGTAAATTCCGAAAACCTTTCGAAAATCCAGAATCATATTAGTTGTCCGAAGTATGATCGTCAGAATAAAAAAACAGGTATCGTTCATATAGGAGTAGGTGGATTCCATCGTTCGCATCAAGCTTTTTATTTACATCAGTATTTATCAAAACAGATGGATAAAGATTGGGCAATATGTGGGATAGGATTACGAAAAGAAGACCATCATATGGCAATTGTGATGGAAGAACAGGATTGTCTTTATACGCTTATCACTCAACATCCAGATGGAAAAGAGAACATAGAAATTATAGGGTCAATAACAGATTACATATTAGCACCTGAAGATCCGAGCAAAGCAATAGACAAAATGGCTCATTCAGACACTAAAATTGTTTCATTAACAATAACAGAAGGAGCATATAATTTCAATCCTAGTAATGGGCAATTTGACTTTGAAAACCCCGATATAAAACACGAACTACAATATCCAGATGAACCAAAAACCATATTTGGTTACTTGACTAGAGCTTTAAAGAAAAGACGAGATACAGGTCTTTCGCCATTTACAGTTTTGTCTTGTGACAATATCATTCATAATGGAGATATAGCAAAGAATATGCTATTAGCTTTTGTCGAAAAACAAGATAAGGACTTATATAATTGGATAAAAGAAAATGTGAGTTTTCCTAATTCGATGGTAGATAGGATCACACCTGTAACAAGCAAAAAAACTATAAAATCTTTAGACAAAGATCATGGTATCTTTGATAAATGGCCAGTAGTTTGTGAGCCCTTTATCCAATGGATAATAGAAGATGACTTTTGTAACGGAAGACCGAGATTAGAAGAGTTTGGGGTTCAGTTTGTAGATGATGTCACGCCTTATGAAAATATGAAAATCAGACTTTTAAATGCTGGTCATTCTGTTTTAGGAATTCCAGGTGCGATTCATGGCCATCCTACTATTGATGCTTGTATGCAAGATCCGTCGTTCGCAAAATTCATGAGACGCTTTATGGATATAGAGGTAACTTCATTGCTAGGTGTAATAGAAGGAATAGACATAAATAAGTATAAAGATAGTTTAGAAGGAAGATTTGCAAACCCTAATATCAAAGATGGTGTTAGCAGGATTTGCTCGGAAAGTTCGGCAAAACTTCCTAAGTTTCTAATTCCAACAATAATGGAAAATCTAAAATTGGGTACTAGTATAAAATATGCTACATTTATAATCGCGGCATGGTGCTATTATAGTGATAAGCAGATCGACCATATGAATCAGGAATTAGAAATAATTGATTCAAGGAAGGACGACCTTCATCAATATGCTAATCAATATAAAAACGACCCATTAAGCTTTCTAAAATTACGAGACATCTTTGGTGACCTAATAGAAAATCAGGTATTTGTGGACCAATACAAGAAAATGCTGAATGCATTGCACAAGGAACAAAATATTCCTAATCTCCTTGACCAAGTTTGTACTAATTATCTATAGGCAGGAATTATATTCCTAGCAAGGACCTAGTTTCTGTCTATCAATTTCTTCTCTTTTTTTTTGGGCTTAAAGCCCAAAAATCCAACACCACTTTACACATATAATATAAATCTATATGTGTTTTTGTCTAAATCAGATAATTTAGAACTCTATCTTATCATAATTTTACAATTGAATAGTAATCAAATATTACTAGAGAAGTAAAAACAGAACAATAATTTAGTTTTATTATGAAAAAAATAGCAACAGGTATAGCTTTATTACTTCCGCTTTCATTGGCATTCGTATTTATATTCAGTCCTTTTCAGCATCATGACGACTTCGACTATCCATTAATTAAAAGCACCGTAATCATTGATGCTCCTGTTAATGAAGTGTTTGATTATTTAGGAAATTCTGACAATGCAAGAGACTGGTCGGTTTTCGTTGATCACATTACTACGACAAATGCAATCGAAGTTCCTGATGGAAGTATAGGAAGCGAAAGAAGATGTTTTGTAAACGCTGATGAATCAGGTACCCAATGGGATGAGCGTACAACACTTGTTATTCCAAACAGAAAAAGACAATTGGTTATTTACAACTTGGTTGATTTTTCAATGACAGCGGATAATCTAGCAACTGAACAAATATATACACCATTAGAAAATAATAAATGTGAATTGACTTTTACGGTATTCTATAAAGACACAAAACCAACGGTAGGAGAATACCTCAAAACAAAACTTGGCGCTTTCCATATCAAAAGTATTTTCGAAGATAACATGAACAATATCAAGACGATAATCGAAAAGAATCAAGCAATTGCTTTAAGATAAAAAGCCTTTTCGGGGTTTAACCCCAAAGAGAAAAAAACACATATACAATTCAGAAAAGACAAGCATTCTATTCAAATTTAAACTTAATATTCAATCATCTTAGTGAATCCCGCATGTAAACATTAGTTATATTTTCCACTCGTCGAGCTTGGCTTAATTTAGTATTTTTATGTATCCAAAAAATGAACCAATGGAAAAAATAAAACTAATTGTCACTGCTGATGACTATGGTGTCATTCCCGAAATTGACAAAGCCACCATTTCTGCGATTAAGAATGGGATAGTAAATTGTATATCTTTTATTACAAACTTTAGTCATGCAAAAAAAGCCTTTCGAAACTTAGTAAAAGAACTGAAAGCAGCTAATTTATTAGACAAGGTTGCGGTAGGTTTACATCTTAACATAACCATGGGACCGCCACTTTTGCACCCCAGTAAAGTGAAGAGTCTTGTTTCCAGCACTAACAATTTTTATACCTTCAGAACTTATCAAAAATCACCTGATCTAGATAGATTTGATATACAGGAAATTAAGAATGAAGCGATTAGTCAGGTCCAGCAATTCATTAATATTAGTAGGGAAATTTGCCAAGAAGAAAACATTGACTTTATCCCTATTGATCATATCACTAGTCACTTTAATTTATTTCATACTGTTCCAGATTTAGCTGATATACTTGTAGAATTATGTAATCTTTTTAAACAGTTTGGTACAAAACCTTCATTAGCCATTCCTATCAGACGACCGCTTCCTATTATGGTAGAATACGAGGGTTTTCCTTTTGGGTTGGGACCCAAAGTAAAGGAGGTTTCTAAGGAAAGCATTGATTATATGTTGTTTAAGAATTTTTCCATTGGTGCTTTGTATTATCGTTCCAAATGGCTTAAAAAGGATAAACTAAGGGACCTTATTCTAAGTAAGTTTACTCCTAATAAGGTGCGAATGCCACATGCAATGTTTCTTTCTTTTTATGGAACTGCTCATAGTTTTGAAAATAAAATAGATCAATTTATTGCTATGCTTGGTGATCTAAGAAAAGCAGCTGTTAAAGATGGAATTATCAAAGAGGGAGATACATTTTTCATTGAGATAGTTCATCACTTAGGAAATAGAACTACAGTTGCAAGAAGAAAGGAAATAAAAATCACAGGTTTTGACAAACGATATTTGAGGAAATATCGACCAAACGAAGTCGAAATAACAGAATCTGATCGATACTCAGACCTACTAAGAATAGGTGGAATCAGTCATGGTAAATTTTCAGATATACCTAAAATTTAAGTATAAAACTAGCTTTAAACTTGTCTTTCATTTGCCTTTTCAATTAAAATTCATTTTTTTATTAACTTTTATTATTCATTTAGTGTTTACTTATTAGGTAATATTCTGTAATTTAGAATTAAATTTTGCCCTTGATAGTTAAACGTCAAAATATCATTGTTTTTTCAAGGTTCTTCGCCTTTAGTTTCCTGCTTTCTTTAGTAGTAAATTTATCAGCGCAAGAAAGCCAGATCAAAAATGGTGTAAACATTCAGGCGTCCTATTACAATGAAGGTCATGTAAACATGGGTTGGGAACTCATGAAAAATTATCCGGAAATTGAAGCTGTTCGAATAGAAATAGAACCTTATCGTCTGCAACAAGCAAGAACATGGATAAGAGAAGCGCATGAAAATGGCTATCAGGTTATTGCAACCTATCACGATTCCAAGCAATTAGGTTCAGATAGTACTACTGAATTAATGAAAGCTGCACATTGGTGGCAAACTAATTATGAAGTCTTATCGGATTCAGGTCCTATAATCATTAATATAATGAATGAATGGGGAAGTCATTCTATCACTCCTGTAGATTATGCAGATGCCTATAATCAAGCAATCTCTATGATCAGAACAGTATATGATGGATCATTAATTGTTGATGTTCCTGGATTTGGTCAAGCAACTAAAATTGCAGCAGATGCTTATCCATATTTTGATGATCAAGGAATTGTATATTCCGTTCACATATATAGTAGTGCATTTAGCGTAGAAGATAATCGATGGTTGTCACATGAAGATTTAGCTTATTTGGATGCTACTGGAGCAGATTGTATGGTAGGTGAATTTTGTGACACATCATTAGGAGGATCAGATTGGTGCTCCATGATTGATGACTGTTATGCTAATGGATGGCCTTTATTTGGATGGGCATGGAATGGTGACGGAAGAGATATGAATATGATTACACCGCATTGGAGAGATGATCCGTTTGCTGAGTTTTTTGAGCCTACAGAGTTTATGCAAAAAATTATTGATAAACTTGCAGGTGTGGCTTGTAATACTGTTGCTGATGAACTCTGTAACGATGAAAATATTGGTGAACCTTGCGATGATGGAAATCCATATACAGTAAATGATCGATTCAATGAATTTTGTAATTGTGAAGGAAACTTTACATCAAAACTGCAATCAAATCACTCTGGCGATCCTGAATTAATAATTTATCCTAATCCAGTAAGTAGGAATCAAGAATTCTCTTTAGAGGTATTTAATTCTAATAGAACTGGTGAATTAAGAATATTTAATACACTTGGTGAATTATTGAGTTCACAAACTGTTTATCCAAATCAGAATCGCGTCATCATCCAAACTTCGAATTTCCCTACTGGATTGTATTATGCTAATTTTAGCACTGATAAAAAGGAACATCTATCTAAGGCATTTATTGTCCAATAGATTTGTGTCGCTCCTACGGAGCTTCTTGTTATTCTTTGATCATTCTTGCTACAAAGCTGTCGCCCCGCTGGGGCTCTTTAGGCGATTATTCTAGATTAGATTTAATGTAGCTCTTTCTGAGCAAGGTGATTTCTGCAATGGTTTTGATGGTTTGTGTCGCTCCTACGGAGCTTCTACTATTCATTGATCATTCTTGCTACAAAGCTGTTGTCACGCTGGGGCTTTTTAATTGATTGTTCTGAATTAAATTTCATGCAGCTCTTTCTGAGCTTGGTAGATTTCTGTAATGGTGTTGTTGGTTTGTGTCGTTCCTATGGAGCTTCTTGTTATTCTTTGATCATTCTTGCTACAAAGCTGTCGCCCCGACGGGGCTTTTTAGGCGATTATTCTAGATTAGATTTAATGTAGCTCTTTCTGAGCTTGGTAGATTTTTGTAATGGTTTTGATGGTTTGCGTCGCTCCTACGGAGCTTCTTGTTATTCTTTGATCTTTCTTGCTACAAAGATGTCGCCCCGACGGGGCTCTTTAGGCGATTATTCTAGATTAGATTTAATGTAGCTCTTTCAGAGCATGGTGATTTCTGTAATGGTGTTGTTGGTTTGTGTCGTTCCTATGGAGCTTCTTGTTATTCTTTGATCTTTCTTGCTACAAAGCTGTCGCCCCGCTGGGGCTTTTTAGCTGATAGTTCTGAATTAAATTTCATGCAGCTCTTTCAGAGCATGGTGATTTCTGCAATGGTTTTGATGGTTTGTGTCGTTCCTACTGAGCTTTTTGTTATTCTTTGATTATTCTTGCTACAAAGCTGTCGCACCGACGGGGCTCTTTAGGCGATTATTCTAGATTAAATTTAATGTAGCTCTTTCTGAGCTTGGTGGATTTTTGTAATGGTGTTGTTTCTACAAAGTTGTTGTCACGCTGCGGCTTTTTAGCTGATGATTCTGAATTAAATTTCATGCAGCTCTTTCTGAGCTTGGTAGATTTCTGCAATGCTGTTGTTTCTGAGAAACTTGATCATTTAGGTAAAATAAAAAAACGATTTACGTATATCAAACGTAAACCGTTTTCTTTTCAAATTGAACCACTTTGGTTTGAGAAAAGGTGAAAATAATTTCACTAATAAAAAATTATATTTCCCTTATTTCTTGTTTTCCTATTTAATTGGATGATTAGCATAGTTGTTTCTAAAATCCATATTTCCTAGTCAAACTCTTCATTATTCAATTGACATCTAGTTAGTTAAGTTAGTAGTTAGTTGTAGTTTAATTTAGTAGTTAGTCGAATTAGAAGCTAGTTAGCTTAGTTGTTATAGTTAGTTAGCTTAGTTGTTTATAGTTAGTTAGCTTAGTTG
>CAZSKA010000133.1:0-8935 GCA_964607315.1 uncultured Saprospiraceae bacterium
ATTTTGAAGAGGTGCCTCAAAAGGAGAAAATTCATCTCCGTCCCAGTAGACAAAATTTGGGCAGAAATTATTATCCGCAAAATCAAAAATACCATTTATTAAAAATTTATCATTATACTCAACAATTGATCTTAAGAATGTTGATTCTGTTGGTCCTTTAGAAGTATTATCTGAGCCAACTATTCCAAGAGGTTTGAACTTCCAATCCTCTAGCTCTAATAGGCAAAAACTTTTAAAATTCCAATGAGTAAAATCTCCTCCTAGAAAAATATTGTCATTTCTGATGCCCAATGAACTCAGGTGGCCATCAATAAATTCTAATCCTTCTAGTTCAATTTTTTCAAATGTTGTATCTACCAAATGATGTATATCGAACCTTAGATCATAAGTATATAAATTGTCATTAAATTCAAATAAAATTGCATGGTGATTATCTATATATAAAGCTGCTATAAATTCCCATTTGTGATCATTGAAATTAAATTTATAAAGTCCTTCTGAATCCTCTATTAAAGCGTATAGTCCTCCTTTATGATAGATACAAGAAACAAATTCTTTTTTATAGCTAGTAAGATTAGGAAGAGTTGTCCACACATCATTATGTAAATATGAAACAGTATGAGCTGTGTCTAAAGAATGACTAAATATATCACCATAAGCAAATAAAGTATCACCTCCTTTAAAAAGACCAAAGGGTTTTGATTCTGTAATTAAACTACTCTGCTTCCATTTACCTTCAGATAATTTGAATAATCCTTTATTATTTATTCCATCAATATTTGATACAATACCAGTTATAAATAGTTCATCGTTGAATTTTATAATGTCATTTACAGATCCTGTGATATTATTAGCAAGTTCAGTCCATTTTCCATCTTCTAATTTTGCTATATTTTTTATTTTCTTTGAATTATTAATAACAAATTCTCCTCCTATATATAATTGACCATCTATAATTTTAACACGAAAAATTTCTCCTGTAATTGAACTAGAATCGGAAATGGGATGCCATTCTTCATTTTGATAATAACCAACACTTGACATGGAAACATCATCGATAGAGGTAAAATATCCTACCGTATACATTCTATCATTGATTTCGTCATAACAAAAATCATGAATGAATCCTCTAAAAGTTAGTCCATTTCCAATAGGCTCTATTGTTTGAGCTGAATTAAAATTTGAAATAGAAAGGAGGGTAAATAAAGTGATAATTATTTTAAAATTAAAAGTCATGGTCAACAAGCATTTATTGGTTGATCAAATATAATGTTTATTCTTATTTTTTTGATCTATCTTAATAAGATAAAAACTCAATCCTTACTTAAACCCTATGCCTGCTCTCTTAAATCCTTTTTGCTCTTTTATTTGCTTTTTTAATGTCATTACATCGTCATTTGTAATAGTAAAAGATGTCTTCTTTGATTTTGCCTTCGCGTTTCTAAGATTCTGAAACTTTATAAGATCAAGCACAATTTTTCGAATAGCACGTGCATTCCCAAAAAACTTATCTCTTTTGATATACATTTCCTCTGTAATAGCATGCAATAACCTTTGGGCGGAAGCCGAAATTTTATAGCCCTGATTTTCTATCATCTTATCAGCAATCTGTGCCAATTGATCTGCATTATAATCATCAAACCTAAGCGTTTTATCAAAACGACTGCTCAATCCTGGATTCGCTTTTAAAAACTTATCCATATTGTCAGGATAACCAGCTACAAATACAAAAAACTCACCGCGTTGATCTTCCATTCTCTTCAGAATAGTTTGGATAGCTTCGTTTCCATAATCTCCTTGCAACCCATTAAAATTACTGAGAGAATATGCTTCGTCAATAAACAATACACCTCCCATAGCTTCTTCTATCCGTTCAGCAGTTTTGGTAGCAGTTTGACCTACAAATCCAGCTACCAAACCTTGTCGATCGGTTTCCACCATATGACCTCTTTCAAGGATTCCAAGTGCCTTATAGATATTAGTTAAAATCCTTGCAACAGTAGTTTTCCCTGTACCAGGATTTCCTATAAACACAGTATGTAAGAAGTAGTTATTCAACACGTTTTTACCATTCAATTTATGGTAGGAAACGATACTAACTAATTCAGTGATTTCATTTTTAATGTTTTCTATACCTATCAAACTATTCAATTCTGCTAAACTCTCGTCCAGAAGTTCCTTATCAATAGGGATATTAGGAACATGTTTTTTCTTACCTAAATCGATGCTTGCAACATCCTTTTGCAGAATTAAGGAAAGATCTTTCTTGCTTAACTTGCTAGGATTTTTAGAATCCATAACACGAAGCCCCATGTTTATTTTTGCCTTGTCTATCAGGTCATAAACAAATCTTGCATTCCCAAAACTTCTGTCTCTACTTCTAAAAGCATCGATGATTAATTTATCAATCATTGATTTTGAGTCCGCATTCAATTCTACTTCCTTCTTCTCAGCAGCATATTCTGCTATTTCCGATAATTCCTGTGGTAGATAATCCTTGAATTCGAAAAAATGCTTAAATCTTGATTTTAAACCAGGATTAGAGTCTACAAAATGTTGTATTTCTTTGGGGTAACCCGCAACAATAACAGCCATATCTCCTGGACCATTAGACATTTCCTTAACTAATATTTCCACAACCTCTCTACCGAAATCCTTGGAGTCATCGTTCGAACGAGCTAAAGCATAGGCTTCATCAATAAATAGAACCCCGCCTCTAGCTTTTTCTATTTGCTCTTTAACCTTAGGAGCAGTTTGACCTATATATTCACCAACAAGATCAGATCTGTCAACCTCATGAACATGACCTTTTGATAACAGTCCCATTTTCTTGTAAAGCATTCCTAATAGCCGTGCAACGGTTGTCTTTCCTGTCCCAGGATTTCCTGAAAAAACAGAATGTACATTAATGCCGTCTTCATCACTAAAGCCTTTATCTTTTCGCAAGTGAAGGAAACGAATATATTTTGAATGATTTTCTACTTGATTTTTGATATCATCAAGACCAATTAATTGGCTAAATCTTGACATCACTTCATCAAAACTTTCGGTATCTAATTGGACAGGTGAATGCTCTATTAGCGGGAAGTTAGGTGTTAGTCTTACCTCGGGTTCTCCTTCAGCAGTATTGTCTCCGATTTGGAATGGAATAGTTGCTAATAATTTATCAAGGAACATCAAGTCTATCTGATATTCCCCAGGTTTCCATGATCCTTTCACATTACTTCCCCAACCTGCAGTTAAAATAAAACTTTCCTCGTTTAATTTTATCTTTCTCAGCCTAGTAACTTGTCCTTTTAGTTCCCTGTTTTGATTGAAGAATTTCGCAAAAAATTCCCCTTGCCATTCTGCGGATTTAAAAAGATTGTTGAATCTCATTTCTAGGTAAATATACCTTGTTTCCTCAGAATTAAAGGACTTCATGTAAATTCTATCATCTTCATTTACATCATCGTATTGACCTTCATAAAGACGTAAAGACTTTAATTGAAGTAGGTTTTTACTAGGAGCTTTTCCGCTATCAATGATGTAGAAATATTTTGTTCCTACAACTTCACCATTGATTTTCGCTTCCCAATAATAAACGCCTTTTTTCCAGAATACACCATCTTTTTTATTTCCCCATCCTTCTCTAAAGTAAACGATATTATCAAATTTTGATACTTTACGCTTGAAATTTAGCTTGCAAAGGACTTTTTCATTTTTTTTCAATTGGTAACAACGAAGTTCCACTTCGACTTGCCACACTTTTTGATCGTAATATTTATTGTAAAAAGAAAGTTCTGCGTAAACATAGCCAGTGTCTTTAGCGTCAAAAACTTGGCGATATTTCTTTTTATTATCCGCTAACCATTCTGTGGAGCTATAAACTTTTAATTCCCTGAATTTAAACAGTTTAAACTCTATATCTTCTTCGTGTTGATCCATTCTCTTTAAATTATTCTAGGTTAATTCTTCCCGTGTTGATCTGTGCGCTTCATTATTTTGAATCAATAGACATAACTAAGATAAAATAATATTTTAAACCTTGCGTATAGAATCTATCAATTCCTTAAATATTAATAACAGCAATATTAAAAGAACCAATATTTATATTTATTGTTATACAGCCTGATTTAAGTTACATTTGAGGTAAATTTAGCAATTAATGGCAAAAGTTATTTTTAACTTTGAAAACAAAGAGCTCAATCAGAAGATTGTAGAAGACGCAGAAAAAGGGTACAGCATATTAGAAATTGCAGAGGATAATGATATTCATCTGAATCATAATTGTGGTGCCGTATGTGCTTGTAGCACCTGTCATGTCTATATAGAAGCTGGTGAAGAGTTTTTTCCTGAGATATCAGACAGAGAGGAAGATTTTATTGATCGGGCAATTAATCCTAGACTGGAGTCTAGACTTAGTTGTCAAGCAGTCATTCAAGACGATGACGCAGTAATAGAAGTAACTATTCCTGATCAAGATCAAATTATAGGACACGAACATTAAAGAAAATGAGTTTTAAAGACTTTGACGATATGCCCATAAACTGGGCCGACCATGAGGACATAGCTATGAAATTATACGACCGATTTGGTGATGATTTTAGCGAAAGTAAAATCTATAGAATTCGATTCACCGATTTGTTGGAATGGATTCTGGAGATTGACACCTTTGAAGGTGAACGAGAGGATTCGAATGAAGGTCATCTTGAGCAGATCCAAGCGAAGTGGGTTTACGAATGGCGCGATAATCAATAATATGAATGTACTTGAAATTCTCAAAGATATAGAATATCTAATATTTGATGTAGATGGAGTCTTCACTAACGGTGAACTTATAGTTACTGAAAATGGAGAATTACTACGTAAAATGCAAGCAAAAGATGGGCTTGCATTGCGTTTTGCTGTTGATAATAATATCAATATTTTTATCATTACAGGTGGCAATTCTGAAGGTGTCAAGAAAAGATTTGAAAATTTCGGTTTAAAACATGTCTATATAGGTATTCATGATAAATTATCACTTTTTCATAAGTTAGTGGACGAATCTCATTTGGATCCATCCAAAACGTTATATATGGGAGATGATCTGAATGATTATGCGATAATGAAAGCTGTGAAAGTTGCAGCTTGCCCATTGGATGCAGCTACAGAGATAAAAGAAATTGCCCATATTGTGACAGGAACCAAAGGTGGAGAAGGATGCGTTAGAGAAATAATGGAAACTGTGCTCAGACTACAGAATAAGTGGTTTAAATTAGAATAAATGAAATGGCTTCATAGAATAAGGCCGATTAATATTTTAATCATCTTAGCAACACAATTGCTAGTCTACCTTTTCTATTCTTTGCCTATTTCCATAGGAGATGTTTTTCACACAGACTATCCTTCTTTCAAATATTATTTTATAATAGCTGTTATTACATGCATTGTTGTGACAGCGGGATATATCATCAATGACATTTTTGATAGTGAAATTGATAAGATTAATAAGCCAAAGAAAGCTATTAGTAATCCTTCTAGATGGATGATAGTTTATAAAGCACTATTCATCATAGGCTTAAGCCTTGTAGTATTCGTTTCCTATCAATTAAAGGTAATATATTTTACCCCCATTTATTTATTGACTTGGTTCCTTCTTTATCAATATAGTCGACGCCTAAAATGTATGCCTTTGATTGGCAATTTGGTGGTTGCGCTTTTATCATCTGCTGCAGTTTTAATTGTCATGGCACCTGCTTTTCATATCTATAAAACCTTCGATGATCAAGCATATTATTTCATATTTTTGCCGGTTTATTACTATACTATTATGGCGTTTCTCCTTTCATTTATGAGAGAAGTTGTTAAAGATATGGAAGATGTTAATGGGGATGGATCCCAAAAATGTCAGACAATGGCTGTAAAGTTTGGCCTAAAAATAACTAGAACCATCGTGCAAGGTTTGCATCTTATAACGATTGTTTTATCTATAGGTTTTGCCTGGTTGTTTTTAGGAGTTGATCGACTTATTTGGGTAGGTTTTATAGGCATTTTAATTATTCTTTTGCTTTTCCAAATGGTTAGATTAAATAAGGCTTCCGCCCAAAGTTCATACCGCAAGATCCAAAAGTTCTATAAGCTAATAATGGTAATGGGAATATTAGTTTTTCTGCTTGAGCCCTATATTTATGAGTTTTTGGGGCTGACGTAATGGAATACTAATTTTCATTTTTTTCTCGTTGCGAATTTCAAGGGCATAATACCAATTCTTTGGGCGTAAGCCAAAAAAAAACCAGTAAGTCATTTCTTACTGGTTTAATACAAATTTAAGGCTAAAATAAGGTGTATATTTGGATCGAAAACCCATTCTACTTCGTTAGAATTGATTCCGAAACTAAGGTTATGGAATAAATTTCTGCCTTGAAGAATGACTTTTCACTTTCCAAATCTATTACCTCATTTTAAGCCTAAATTGGTATAACACAAATTGTGTAATTTAAATAATATCGGTTTTTGAGATGTTAACACAAGTTATTTTTATCTATTTACTGTATTTTAATGATTCTTTTAATTTTCGACGAAAAGCCTGAAATCACTCTTACAAAGTAAACGCCATTAGAGAAGTTAGACATATTTATTTCTAATGTATCACCTTCTTCACCTATTCTTTCCATCATCTGTCTTCCACTAGGATCTAATATAATTGCAGTACCTTCTTCAGCTGTTAAATTTTCAAGTGTTACGTATAACATATCCGTTGTAGGATTAGGATAGACTGTAAATGCAACAGGTTCATCATAATCAATTAACATATCGCAATCCGTTCCAGAAAACCTTTCCACTGTTATAGGATTTGATAAATCGAAACATCCGCTAACATCATTGATATTTGATCCAGAATTAAGTCCAGATATCATTCCAGAATAACTCAAGTGGTATATAGAACATAAACCTGGGCCTGCTAGATCTAAGTCAAATGGCGGCGAAGAGATCACTGCTAGAATATTCCCTACATCATTTGTAATAACAAATGTAGATTCAGCTCCAATTTGTCCTGTTAAAACTACATCTAAGGGATCTGGCATATTGTCTCCTGCACAAATTTCAGTCATCGTGGTTCCATCGCCGAAAGTCAAACTACCTCCATCTACATTACAAAGTGCATCGCAATCATCTCCTTCAAGTCTTGTTACATAAATAGGGTTAGAGAGTTCAAAACAACCACCAAGCCAATTCGTTGTTCCACCTAAATGCAAGCCAGTTATTGTTCCATTATGTGAAACATGATAAATAAGACAAACCCCTGGTCCCGCACCATCTAAATCAAAAGGAGGAGCTGGAGGTAATGCCAATATATTGCCCGCATCATCTGCAATTATCCATTCAGAAAATGGTCCACTTGCATCCATCAAGATGACATCTAATGGATCAGGAATACCGTCGCCAGCGCATATTTCCGCCATAGTAGAACCATCGTCAAATGTCAATATACCACCTTCTACATTGCAAGCAAGATCGCCACAATCATCCCCCTCAAGACGAATTACAGTCAATGGATTAGATAAGTTATGACATCCAAGCAAATTAAGTGCATTCATTCCTACTTCCAGTCCTTGTAAACCATCTTCATAAGAAATATGCCATATGAGACAGACTCCTGGACCAGCTCCATTTAAGTCAAATGGAGGTGCAGCAGGTAAGGCTAGTATATTTCCTAAATCATCTGTTATGACCCAACCAGTATTTGGTCCTGTTTCATTGATTAAAAGAACATCCAGAGGATCAGCAATACTATCTCCTGCACATATTGTAGCTGTATTTGTACCACTTGTAAATATGATGTTTCCACCATCCACATCACAGAAGAAAATATCGCATTGTATACCTTCCAAGCGAGTAACATTTATAGGATTTGATAGAGCAAAACACCCTTCTAAGTGCGCTATATTGCCATTCATTTCTAATCCTATAATTCCCTCATTATAATTTAAATTCCAAATCTGACAAAGTCCAGTTCCCGCTCCTTCTAAATCAAAAGGCGGTGCTGCTGGTAATCCAAGGATGTAACCCATGTCATTTGTAATTATCCATTGATTAAATTCGCCACTTCCTCCAGTTGCGACGACATCAAATGCATCGCTAATTCCATCATCAGCACAAATTGTTAATTGAGTTTCTCCATCAGCAGTTTCTATCATGCTTGGTTCTACGCTTTCTCTAATCACATAGATTGGATTAGAAAGCTCGAAACATCCTGATATATCATCCGTGTTCTCACCAACTGCTATACCATTCACATTACCTGCATAAGCCAAATGATAGATTAAGCATGTACCAGGTCCTGCACCTTCTAAATCAAAAGGAGGAGCAGGCGGAAGTGCTAATATGTTGTTCATATCATCTGTGATAATCCAATCGAAACCTTCGCCACTCTCGCCTGTAAGTGTTATGCCAAGTGGATCAGGTGTACCGTCTCCCGCGCAAATTGTTTGCTCGGTCGACCCATCATCAAAAGTCAGATCACCAGCTTCGGCTTCTTGTCTAATTACGTAAATAGGATTTGACAAATCGAAACAACCATCAAAGCCACTTATGTTATTCCCAACAGCTAAACCAGTAAAGTCATCACTGTAAGAAAGATTGTAAATCAAGCAAGTACCTGGCCCAGCACCATCTAAATCGAAAGGCGGAGCAGGAGGCAAAGCGAGAATGTTGTTCATATCATCCGTGATAACATAAGCCATATTATCACCTGCATTTCCCATAAGTGAGATGTCAAGTGGGTCAGGAATTCCATCTCCTGCACATATAGTTTGTTCAGTAGAACCATCTTCGAAAGTTAATTCACCACCATCATTGTAATTTCTTACAACTGTAATCGGATTAGAAAGCTCGAAACATCCTGATATATCATCTGTGTTCTCACCAACTGCTATACCATTCACATTACCTGCATAAGCCAAATGATAGA
>CAZSKA010000133.1:9035-10806 GCA_964607315.1 uncultured Saprospiraceae bacterium
TATGTTGTTCATATCATCTGTGATAATCCAATCGAAACCTTCGCCACTCTCGCCTATAAGTGTTATATCAAGTGGATCAGGTGTACCGTCTCCCGCACAAATTGTTTGCTCGGTCGACCCATCATCAAAAGTCAGATCACCAGCTTCAGGGTCAAGTCTTATCACAGAAATAGGATTAGATATGTTATAACAACCAACTAAAGCATCAGTGTTACCTCCTATCTCTAATCCAGTTAAACCATCAAAATAAGCTAAGTTCCAGATTAGGCAGGTTCCAGGCCCAGCACCATCTAAATCAAAGGGTGGGGCAGGAGGTAAAGCGAGTATATTGTTCTGGTCATCTGTGATGATCCAAGACATTAGTTGACCGTAGTTATTCATAATATTTACATCTAATGGATCAGCAATGCCATCACCTGCACATATCGTTTCTTCAGTACTATTACCATCAAAATAAATCTCACCGCCATTTACACCATTTCTAATTACGGTTATAGGATTTGATAAATCAAAATTTCCCATAAAATCAGAAATATTTTGTCCAACTTCAACACCTGCAATTCCATTTGCATAAGCGAGATTATAGACAAGACATGTTCCCGGACCTGCACTTTCTAAGTCGAAAGGAGGAGCAGAGGGTAGTGCTAAAATTAATCCTGTATCGTCTGTTATAAGCCATTGGAAATTTTGGCCTATTTCATCAACTAACTCAACATCAAATGCATCTGAAACACCATCACCTGCACATATCTCTAATTCAGTTATTCCATCGGAAGTCAAAATACCTCCATTCACAGGATCACATCCACTTATAATTTCTATCTCATCAATATCCCATATAGAAACATCGCCTCCATTGTCAACTACACAATAGGGGAGTAATTCAAAGTTGAAGACTGTTGTTTCAGACACTATAAAAGCATCTAAGCCTCCAAAATCAAATACTTCTTGATTCCATACTGTATCTGTAGCAATTTGACTCAATTCAAATATGACTTCACCATTCACTAATACTCTTAAGCCATAGTACATTGGATAGTTACTAGGGCCAGTAGGACCATTTATCCAATTGAAATTTGTAGGTGCAAGCTCATAAAAACTCAATTGATTTAGAGTTGCAGTCATATTAGGAGATGGATCAACAAGAATGTCGAACCTTATGCTTCGGTCATTTCCTGGATCATATGTGCAACTTTCATCAATGCTTACACACATTGCAATGCCGTTATTTATGCCTGGTGTACATGAATGAGAATTATCTAAAGGATTGTCACGATAAAGATGATCACCAACTACATCGACTGTCGAACAAGGAGAGTCATTTGTAATAGAAGCTGTGAACTCAGAATAATCGGAAGCAGAATTGAATGTTCCGAAGTTAGACCAACAATTTTCTAGATCAAAGAAAATCCTGGATTCATTGGTTGATTGAGCAATAACAGAGCTTAGAATACAAAAAGTACTAAGCATGAGGGTTAAGTAATGTTTATACATATATTGCTGATTTTACTTTAAATAATTCGCAATAAGTTAATTATCTAAAGAGGTTAAATAAATTTAGGCTATCGCCTAAAATAGGTTAGTAATAAAGGTCTAAGCTTTGACAAGTCAAAGTCAGTGAAATATTTTAAGTAAATTTAATGTGTGCGTGTAAACTGAAATTCAATTGTAAAATTGGGAGAAGATAATTTCAGTCTGTAATAAAGAAGCTAAATGTGTAAATATGTAGGTTTAGTAATCATATAAATATCACAATTTTTGACCAAAGAAA
>CAZSKA010000134.1:0-10781 GCA_964607315.1 uncultured Saprospiraceae bacterium
CTTGTATTATGATGGGGTATGTGTGCTCTGCAACTGGTTTATTCAATACATTTATAAGAGAGATAAAGAGGGCAATATTTTCTTCAGCCAACTACAAAGTGATTTTGCCGAAAAAGAGCTACACATTTTTGGGCTCGAGCCCAAAAAACTTGAAAGCTTGGTGCTTGTTCATGATAACAGCGTTTATGTAAAAGCTAAGGGAGCATTGAAAATTGTAAGAATTCTACCAGTTGGCATTCATAAAATTTTACTCATTGGAATCATCCTTCCTTCCTTTATCACAAATGGCATTTATCAACTAATTGCATCTATTCGTTACAGATTATTTGGTAAAAAAGAACAATGTGAATTACCTTCTGGCGATATTAAACAAAGATATATATACTAAATTAACCTCATATACAGTTTTTGGTGCATGAATTGGCTACGAGTAAAACTTCAAAACCTATGGAAATGGTTTACATCTAAAAAATGGTATACCAAATTTTTTATTTTGGGCTTGACCCTATTTCTTACAGGTATAATAAGTGTGCTATTATTATTTCTATCTGTAAAATGGAATATCATTACAAAACTTCCATCTAATGAAGAGCTACTTTCCATTAATAATCCATTATCCACAGAAATTTATTCAAGAGAGGGTGAACTGTTCGGTATATTCTATGATGAAAACAGAGGAGACCTTGACACTAGCGATCTAACTTCAGATTTCAAAAATGCTTTACTCGCAACAGAAGACATACGATTTAACCAGCATAATGGAATTGATTATAAATCATTAGGTCGTGTTCTTATAAAATCAATACTCTTACAAAATGATGCATCAGGCGGAGGCTCTACCCTAACCCAGCAATTAGCCAAAAATCTATATCCCAGAAAACGATTCAAAATATTAAGCCTTCCTATTAATAAATTTAGAGAAATCTGTATAGCTCAAAAACTTGAGAAGAATTATACAAAGGACGAAATTCTTTTGTTGTATGCTAATACGATTTCATTCGGTGAAAGGGCTTTTGGTTTATACACAGCATCCAAAAGATTCTTTGGTAAAAAACCAAGTAAATTAACTTTAGAAGAATCTGCCACATTAGTTGGAATTCTAAAAGCTCCCACATATTATAGTCCTAAAAGAAATCCAGAAAGATGTACAAACAGACGTAATATTGTACTACGCCAGATGAATAAATATGGATTTATAAATAAAGAAGAGCTAGAAGAAGCTAAAGAAAAAGACTTAGTATTAAACTATAAATCTATAAGCGAGTCGACTGGTTTAGCAAGATATTTTCAGCAATACATAAAAGAGGAATTCGAGGAATGGGCAGAGAAAAACCCAAAAGAAAATGGAGATCTTTACCATATCAAAAGAGATGGTTTAAAAATATACACAACACTAAATTACAATCTTCAGATTGCTACTGAATTGTATATGGAAAAGCACATGAGTGCTTTACAAGGGATATTTGACAGATCGTGGAAAACTGGGAATAAGTACGGGCCTGGAGATAGATATTTCAAGAATGAAATTTCAAATGGTGAATTGGGTAAAAGATTTAAAAATCTTGACAAGGAAGAGAAAAATGCTATCTTAAAAACGGAAAAAGAAATGCGTCTTTGGTCTTGGAATGATTCTAAATCTGAATTACATACAGTAGAGGATTCTATTAGACATTATATGAGTTTATTGCATACTGGAGCTCTTGGAGTAAAGGCAAAAACAGGTGAAATTGTCACTTATGTTGGGGGAATTGATTACGGTCGTTTTCAGTATGACAATGTAACAAGTAAAAGGCAAGTCGGATCTACTTTTAAGCCGATTGTTTATCTGGCCGCATTAAGGAAGGGTTTAACTCCTTGTGATTATTTTGCAAATGAAAAGAGAATTTACAGTGATTATAAAGATTGGGAACCTGAAAATTCCGATGGTAAATATGGAGGTTTTCTTTCTATTAAAGAAGCACTTACACGTTCTGTAAATACTGTTTCTGTTCAATTGATGTTTCATGCTGGAATGAAAAATGTGGTAAATTTTGCAAACGACTTAGGAGTAGAAAGTGACTTACCAGCAGTGCCCTCACTCGTTCTGGGAACAGCTGATATTTCCTTAAAAGAAATGGTTACTGCATATAGTTCCATAGCAAACGGAGGTAAAAAGCCTGATTTATACAGCATTGCTAAGATTACGGATTCCAAAGGAAACGTTCTTTTTGAGCGAAAGCTCCCAGAACAAGATACGACTGAATTAGGAGCACCATATAAAATGATTAAAGACATCATGCAAAATGTAACTGCTGAGGGAACTGGTGCTAGGTTATATAATTATAATATTCCGTTCGAAGTAGCAGGAAAAACAGGAACTACTCAAAATCAAACTGATGGATGGTTTATAGGAGCTACAGAGGATTATGTTTTCGGGGCTTGGGTCGGAGCCCAAAACAGAGGCATTCATTTCCGAAACTTGGGTACAGGATCTGGTGGGAGGACTGCATTACCTTTGGTGGGCAGAATGTTTGAATACATTGCATCTACTGGTTACACCCCTACATTTTTAGAGACAGATTCTTTAATCATTTCATGTCCAGATTCTATCAGTACAGAAGAGTATGCATTTTTGGAAGGGCATCCTGGAGAATATGCTAGCATAGAAAGAGCAAGAAACAAAGATAACTTAGATATTTTCACCATCTTATTTGGAGAAGAAGATCAAGGTGAAGTAATAATAGGCCAACCAAGAGAAAGAACAAGAACACCACGCAGAACAAGAGATAGTAGAACACGTCGACCTAAACGCAGTCCAAGAAACGATTCAGACTTTAAAAAATTCAAGTCTAATCTGGAGAAATCATTGAAAAAGATAATGAAGAAGAAAAAAAGAAATTAATATTTAAAATAAGACTCACCACAGCATAAAAAATATTATTCTAATAAACTCTTTTTACTAGTATTCCTCCACTTAGCTCGACTGTTATAATTAACGTAATAAATCTTCAAATCCGCATGACTATCATATTCAGTAAAGTAAACAGAGAAATCAGCATTTGATTCATAATCTACAAAATGCCATTTCCCTTTATTTCCTTGTGCTTCTGATTCATAGTCAACTTTATAAACAAGCAAATCAGCATGACTTTCATAATCAACTACTTTCACTGTCACATCTGCATGACTCTCATATTTCACCTCAAACACTTTTTGAGAAGAAACCACACCAATTAAGAAAAAACTACAAACGAATAAAACCAATATCTTTTTCATACTCATAAGATAAAATATAAATGACATTCTTTCAAGACCAAGAAAGTTATTTAACAAAAATTTCACCAAGTATTCTCCTAAAGCAGCTGTCCTTGAGCATAGCCGAAAAGACGAAAGACGGTCCTTGAGCGCAGCCGAAAGGACGGTCCCTGAGCGCAGCCGAAAGGACAATCCCTGAGCGCAGCCGAAGGCGGTCCCTGAGCGAAGCCGAAGGGCTACCCCATCACCTCCTTATAATTCGCACTAACTTTCTCCCAGTTAATTACATTATTCCAGTTTTTAACATAATCTCCTCTCCTATTCTGGTAATTCAGATAATAAGCATGTTCCCAAACATCAATACCCATAATTGGCTGACCTGGATTTTCTACCACATTTGCCATTAATGGATTGTCTTGATTAGGTGTGGACGTAATGAATAGTTTGTTGTCTTTATCAACACAAAGCCAAGCCCATCCAGATCCAAAACGAGATGATGCTGCTTTACCGAAAGCAGATTCGAAATCCTCTTTGGAGCCGAAGGCATCCATAACAGCTTTTTTCAAATCAGCACTCATAGCGCTACCACCTGGTTTCATAATTTCCCAAAACATAGAGTGATTATAATGTCCACCTCCATTATTTCTAACACCAATATCGCCATCTCCATCTTTGATACTTGCCATCATTTCAGCTAATGGTTTTCCAGCAAGTCTATGATTCTGAAGAGCTGCATTTAACTTTTTAACATAACCTGCATGATGTCTATCGTGATGAATCTCCATCGTCCTAGCATCAATATTAGGAGCTAAAGCATCAAAAGCATAAGGTAAATCAGGTAGTGTGAAATTTGACACAGTTTCTGTGCTACTTTTCTTAGGACCATTATCATTACACGATATTAAAGGTAGGGCGCCTAGTCCAACTGCAATTACTCCTGTTTTATTTACAAATTCTCTTCGTTTCATTTTATTTAAATTAAGTAGAATGGAAAGCTATAAAATTTATCTCAAATATTAAACTTTCACCGAATATATTATAAAAAATTGCATTAGTGACAATTGCCCAAAAAAAGTCTATTATTCCTTTATATGATGGTCATTTTTTATTAACATTACGTATTCAAACCCTATTTAAAAATTCAGCTATATCTAACTGTGGGGTGAGGTAAAAAGTAATTATTAGTTTAAAACCATTATTCTATGAAACATATTTTAATTCTAGCTTTAATTTTATCAACCATATCAATGCAAGCCCAAGACAACTTACAATATCAAAAACCTAGTGATGAAATTCTAAGCCTTGTTGATGTTCCTTTATCTCCTAATGTTCTTCTAAATGAAGACAAAACAAAGATGATTTTATTATCGAGAGATGCTTATAAATCTATTGATGAGTTATCAAGGAAAGAACTTAGACTAGCTGGATTAAGAATTGACCCAGCAACAAATATTGGGTCAAGAACTTCTTATGTGAATAACATTCGAATAAAAAATATAGGTGGAAATGAGCAAACTGATAAGCAGATTGCTGGACTTCCGTCCAAAGCTAAAATCGCCAATCTCCGTTGGTCCCCAGACTATTCAAAAATTGCATTTACAAATACTACTGAAAAAGGAGTAGAATTATGGCTTCTCGACGTAGAAACAGCTTCAGCAAAGAGGTTAACAGAAGCAGTTGTAAACGGAAATATGAGAGATATGATCAATTGGTTTTCTAATAGTAAGTCTCTACTTGTTAATTTATTACCTGCAGATCGCAAACCACTAATTGACACAGACAATTCTGTACCAAGCGGACCTACCATTTCGTTAAGTGATGGTAAAAAAGCACAAAATAGAACCTATCAAGATCTTTTAAAGAACAGTAATGATGAACAAAACTTTGAAAGTCTTGCTACAAGCGAAGTATATAGAATTGATTTAGATGGAAATAAATCAAAATTCTTCGACGCTGCCATGTATTCTTCTATTAGTTTTTCACCAGATGGGGAATATATACTAGTAAGAAAAGTTGAAAGACCTTTTTCATACCTTGTTCCTTTTGGGAGATTCCCGTCTACATCTACTATATATGATAGAAATGGCCGTTTAGTAAAAATTGCAAACAAGACTGCTTTACTAGAGGATTTACCAAAGGGTTTTATGGCAACCCAGAAAGGGAAAAGAAGCTGGGGGTGGAGAGCAGACAAAGCTGCAAGTTTAGTATACGCAGTAGCCTTAGACGGTGGAGACCCATCTGTTGAAGTTGAATTTAGAGATGAAGTATTCCAATGGGATGCTCCTTTCAAAGGAGAAGCTAAATCACTGATTAAGACAAAAAATAGATATAGATATATTTCATGGGCAAATGATGAATTAGCCATTGCCCATGATTCATGGTGGAATACTCGTAATACGAAAAGTTATATGTTTGATCCTTCAGGAAAAGATAAGACGGTAAAGACGATTATAGATAGAAACTACCAAGACAGATATAGTGATCCTGGAAATTTCGTCACTGATAGAAATGAATTTGGAAGAAATGTACTTGTCTTAGATAATGGAAAAGCATTCTTACTAGGAGCGGGATATACCAAAGAAGGACAGTTTCCTTTCCTTAGTTCATATGATTTAGATAATGGAGAAACGGAAAGACTATATACCAGTAAACTGGAAAATGAACTTGAATCATTATTTGATTTTGATTACAAGAAGAATAAGTTAATGGTAAGAAAGGAAAGTAAAAATGAATTTCCTAATTACTTCTTTAGAGATATCAAGACCAACGGCTTAGAGCAAGTTACCTTTTTTGAGAATCCATTTAGTGCGATACAGAATGTTCACAAAGAGGTGATCACATATAAGCGTGAAGATGGATTAGAGCTATCAGGAACGCTTTACCTACCTGTAGGTTACGACATGAACAACAAAGTGAAAAAGCCAATGATTCTTTGGGCTTACCCAAGAGAATATAAGGATAAGAAGAGCGCATCCCAGAGCACTGCAAATCCTAATGAATTCACATATCCATTTTGGGGATCACCAATTTATTGGGTTAATAAAGGTTATGTAGTATTAGATGATGCAGCATTCCCTATAGTAGGAGAAGGAGATAAAGAACCGAATGATTCATTTAGAGAACAGCTAGTAGCAAATGCAAAGGCAGCTATTGATGCAGTTGATAACTTAGGATATATAGATAGAGATAAAGTGGCCGTAGGTGGACACTCTTATGGTGCATTCATGGTTGCAAACTTATTATCTCATTCTGATTTATTTGCTGCTGGAATAGCAAGAAGTGGGGCTTATAATAGAACATTAACACCTTTCGGTTTCCAAAGCGAAGAAAGATCTTACTGGGAAGCACCAGAAGTATATTATTCCATGTCTCCATTCATGCACGCCGACAAGATGAAAACTCCGTTGCTGTTGATTCATGGTCAAGCGGATAACAATAGTGGAACATATCCACTACAGAGTGAGCGTTATTTCAATGCCTTGAAAGGTTTAGGAGCAACAGCAAGATTGGTTATGTTACCAAAAGAAAGTCACGGATACAGAGCTAAAGAAAGCATATTACATTTATTATGGGAACAAGATCAATGGTTGGAAAAATATGTGATGAAAAAAGAATTACTAGAACAAGACGAAGATTAGATGTTTAGAATAGCATTAGCTCAAATTGCCCCTGTTTGGTTAGATAAAAAGGGGACTATAGAAAAGATTGTAAAATACATTGACAAAGCCGGCAAAGAAGATGCTGGTATGGTTGTCTTTGGTGAAGCTCTCCTACCTGGTTATCCATATTGGGTATCAACTACTGGTGGAGCTGCTTTTAACAATCAAGTCCAAAAAGAAATTCATTCTCATTATATCAGCCAATCTATTCAAATTGAAAAAGGGGATTTAAACAGTATTTGTAAGGCAGCTAAGACAAATAAAGTTGCTGTTTATCTAGGAATGATGGAAAGAGCTCAGAATAGAGGAGGTCATAGTCTATACTGTACGCTATGTTACATTGATCAAGATGGTAATATCAAGTCTACACATCGTAAACTTCAACCAACATTTGAAGAAAGATTGGTTTGGTCAATGGGAGATGGAAATGGTCTTGATGTACATGAAATCGGCGATTATAAATTTGGCGGTTTAAACTGCTGGGAAAATTGGATGCCTTTAGCGCGAACGGCTATGTACGCCCAAGGTGAGAATGTCCATATTGCTGTTTGGCCTGGCTGTTTGCGAAACACTATTGACATAACACCTTTCATAGCGAAAGAATCTAGATCTTACTCCGTTTCTGTTTCTAGCCTATTTCGTAAGAAAGATATCCCATTAGATATCCCTCATTATGATTTGATTATTAATTCTTTGCCAAATGAAATATCAAATGGAGGATCATGTGTAGCAAATCCAGATGGGTCATGGCTGATAGAACCTGTAGTAGATAAAGAAAGTCTATTAATTGCTGATTTGGATGTATCCAAAGTTTATGAGGAGAGGCAGAATTTTGATCCTGTTGGGCATTACTCTAGACCGAGTGTGACACAGCTCCGCTTGAACAAAAAAAGACAATCTATTATCGATATTGAAGAATGATTATTAAATGATGAAAGAATTGAATTCAATTCTATTTTAATTTAGGTGCAACATTATTATTTGCGTAATAATCTATTTTTTCTTTCAGTTTAAATAAATCGAAAGGTTTACTTAAAAAGTCGTCTATACCTACTTTTTCACACTTTTGTTTATGTTCGTCAAAAGCATGTCCCGTAAGGGCAATTATGGTAGATCGATGTCCAAATCTTTGTTCTCTTGATCTGATAATTTCAGTAGCTTCAAAACCATCCATAATAGGCATGGAGAGATCCATAAAAATAATATCAAAATCTTGATGTTCAGTTAATTCTACAGCTTCTTGGCCATTTTCAGCTAGTTCGACAGAATAACCAATTTTTTCTATAATTATGGTTGTAACTTTTTGATTGATTACGTTATCTTCTACTAATAAAATACGCACATCTTTTTCACCTTGGGTGCTTTTCTGCCCTTCAAAGATGTTTTCAAATTCTTTCTCTGAATGTTTTTCTTCAGCTTCAGCTTCAGCTTCTACAAGTGAAATATCTAAATAAAAAGAAGATCCTTTTCCCATTTCTGACTCAACATTTAATTCTCCATTCATAATGAAAGCAAGATTACTACATATTGCCAGACCTAACCCTGTTCCTCCATAGTTTCTGGTAGTTGAAACATCAGCTTGAACAAATGGCTGGAATAAATTACTTATAACATTCTCACTCATACCAATTCCAGTATCCTTCACTGAAAATTGTAAATTCCAGGTATTCCCTATATTCCCTTCATGATCTAGGGAAAGAAGAATTTGCCCTTCCTTTGTAAATTTTACTGCATTACCTACAAGATTAGTAAGTATCTGCCTTATTCTATGTTCATCTCCAAGTAGAAATTCTGGAATTTCTTTATTTATATTATAAGTCAGATTTAAATTTTTATCCTTTGCAGTAGCTTGAAAAGTTCTGATAATATCTTTTATTAATCTTCTAGGTTTAAATTTTCGAATTTCCAATATGATATCAGAACTAGAGAGTTTTGAATATTCAAGTATGTCATTTAGAATAGTAAGAAGAGATTCTGTGGAACTCTGTATTGTCTGAATATAATCTTTTTGTTCTTCATTAAGGTCAGTTGCTAATACGAGATTTACCATTCCAAAAATACCATTCATAGGAGTACGAATTTCGTGACTCATATTTGCTAGGAAATTCATTTTAGATTCAGCCGCTTCTTCTGCCTCTTGCCTAGCTTGTTCCAGCTCAAAATTTTTCATCTCAAGATCCAAAACCATTTTTCTAATAGATGGAACTAATTGATCAACCGGAACATCAGCGTCTTCATTTCCATCATGTTCTTTAACTATTTCAGAAAGATTATTTAATATAGTTTTATTCTCGGCTAAAGCCTGTTTAAGTTTATCTGTTGTTTCTTTCGCTGATGCCGTATATCGTTTAGCAGTATTTGTTGCTTGAGCAACTACTAAATCAATTTCAGTAATCATTTCTATAATCTCCTCAGGTTTCAGTTTCTCTATAGCAGCCTTAATTTGTTCTGAATTTTTGTGGAGGTTCATAATAGCCTCATAATCCATTTGCAATGCATATCCTAATTTCCTTGCAATAGATATGTTAAGAGGTTTTTTGTACAACCCTCTTAATGAACCACCTAGCTTTTTCGGCCTAAACTTCATATATAGTTGCTATATTGACAGTTTGATTATGTATTATAGTAGTTTTATCATTGTGGCTTTTACCTATTTCCCCATAGGCATAGAAACCAATCATTTCATTAACACCAAGTTTTTTAAATATTTCAGGTTGTTCTTTTACCCACTTCTCTCCCATTGCTCCTCTCCTACCAGCACAAGATATAACTAATGCAAGTTGACACTTATTTTTTGAAAGATGATTTGCTGTTTGCCCAGCATCTTCTATAAAATCTTTTACATCCAATAAATTCATAACCTTTGCAGGACCCTCTGGCACGGTTGCTGCAGCAAGTATAGATTTATTATCTTTATCAAATTCATGCATTGTCCTAACATAAAGATCCTCTCCAGTATCTCTATCAAGTATCATTAATGGAAAATGAAGACTTGCCATAGCATCCTGATTACATTGACTAGCAATGATTGATTCATAGACTTCTAAAGCAGGTTTATCATTAATTTCAAAAATTACATTTCCTTTCGCTTTTGTCACTTCTATAGTGACACCATCTTTGTCACTAAAAGAACTAGCATGAGTCTCATATCTTAAGCTATCTCCATATAATCCTACTGCAACAACTGAATTTGAAGAAGGACCTTGATTGTCAAGGACTACTGTATGCGTAAATGTTAAATCATCACCTGCTAAGCCACCATAAACTGGTGCATTTGGTCCTAAAACGGATCTAACGCCATCCATTAATTCATCACAATCTATACTTAAGCCTTCACTTAACAATAATATCATTGCTAAATTGTCTCCTGCTAATTGATTTGCTAAATCAACACCTGACTGAAATTCGTTTTTATTTTTTCTTGGCAAATCAACTCGAGCTCTTTTTACACTTGTTTTTTCAAAATTAATTGCAGCAAAAACAATTGAATTTTCATATGATTCTCCATTAAGAGATTCTCCTGCACTGGAACATCCTACTACTTTTGCATTTGGATAAGCCTCAATTAGATTTTGGAGCAAGAGCGGATCTTCTATCGAAAATGGATTCCCATAAACAATCACTAAATTAACTTCCTCCGGAACAGAATCCGACACATCTATTAAATCTAGAGTAGATGCTAATTTCTTTAAAACAACCTGCATCTCTTTGTAATTTTTTAAAATTTAAATGTCATAAAACAAATTAGCGCAAAAGCTAATCTTCAACTATCTCATACCAAAAATAACATTTTTTTGAAAAAGATTCCTTTTAAACACATTACTTAAGAATTTTAAAAGCCTAACAGCTCAAATTATATTTTTTTTTAAAAAAAATCACCATCTATAG
>CAZSKA010000135.1:0-10777 GCA_964607315.1 uncultured Saprospiraceae bacterium
GTTATTAATGAAGATATTTTTCATAATTGTAAAAGACCAAGCTTTAAAATTTGTACCCGGTCTAAATTTGTCTTTGTTAGATAATGCTCTTAAAGCGGTCTCTTGATATAAGTCTGCAGCATCTTCTGAATTTTTTGTCAAATTGTAAGCAAATGAATTCAGGAGTGTGGTTAACTTATTAAATTGCGTATTAAATTCTAATGTGGACATAATCAATAAATTTTTAGTTATTAGTTGTTGATAGTTGTTTATCAATTGTACAGTAAATATATGATATAAATATTTAAAGGTTGAACAAAACGACTAATAAAAGTTAAACAAAACCCTAAACAATATCCTAAATTTATGTTAACATTATCTTAATGTAGTATAAAAGTCCTATATTCCATAGGAGTTCCAAGAGTTATTTCAAAAAAAAATGAATTTTCAAAAAAAAATGAATTTTGTTAAAAAATGTCGTTGTTGGAACATTAATTGGTCAATGTTTAAACATCAATTTATCGTTGTTTGAACATTGATTCCAAAAAATTTCATGAAAATATAGTTAAAAAGGAGGTGCTTTTTTGATAGAAAATTTGTGTGAGATTGTAAACTTCAATTACTCCTCTTCCGAAAAAGTTACTTGTAGTTCATTAAAAGTGATTAGAGAACCTTCATAAAATTCCGATTTTTGTTTTCTTAATTTTTGAAGATAGATCTCTTTAATAAAGAACATAATATTTTTTCTGAGCAAATGGCTAATAACTAGTGTTGTATTTTCTCTTTTATTAAGATAAGAAATCACGTGAAGGTGATATAATAGAAACTCTCCTTTTAAAAGATCTTTTAGATTTGATTTATACAATTCATGTAACATCAATTCAATAGGATTTTCCTTTTCAAATTGCTTTTCTTTTAATGCTGTTAGCACCCAATTTTTATAGGACTTAATAACTGAATGTTCACCATATTGATCCTGAAGAAAATATTTGTCTTTCCCTATTGCAAACTCAACAAGTTGTTTCTTCTTAATAGCATTAATAAATAAATTCATTATTTTATTTGTTCTGCATTCCCATTGAATTGATCAACAAGAACATTAATATCTTTATTATGTATTACATTTTGACTTCCTTCTAATCCTGCTTCTTGAATTCCATTACCTGTGAATCCACCAGGTTTCCACTCACCGTCAATTGCACCTCCTTCATTACCTGAAGGCATTTCAAATGAAAATCTTGGGTCATTAGGATCAATCTTTATATAATAGATTTCATCGCTACTCAAATCCGTGGTAGCTCCTAAATTAAGCTTATCTCTTAAAACTCGCCAATCTCCTGAAGATCTATATTCTGATATAACTTGATCCATTTCTGAACGTAAACCTACAAATTTTCTTGAAGGTAATGATCTATACTTCGGATTCCCTCCTTCTGTCCAACTTCTTACTGCTATAAATGAAGCACCTTCTTGTTGGAATTTTTTCATATGGTTCATCATGTAACTCTCTACTAAATAAGTAGCTGGATCTCTTCTAGATCCTTTTGGATCCCTTAATATTTCAGAATCACTCATAAATGGTTTATAGCCCATTTGCCTATCAATCTGAGGATGATTCCCTTCTTGTGATTGATCTACATATCTGAGTCGGCCTCCATCTACAGTTAACTCCGGTCTTTCATTACCTTCATTATCATTAACTCTAGTTCTTTTAATATAGAGAGTTCCATTTCCAGACTGACTATAATGATAGCCCTCAGGAGCTTCTGGTAAACCTCTACTTGCTGCAACAGAAGCTGATTCGGAGGTATTATTACCCATTCTTCGAGATCGAACCAAATCATTATCATATTGCTTTAATATAGCATCTACCTGTTCTTGGTTCCCTTGTCTTGCATGATTATATAGTTCTCCCCTTACATTCTTAGGTAATCTCTGAGAAGGGTCTATGTCTTGTAAATATTCTTGTCTTGATCTTGTCTCAACTTCTACATCAGATCTAACAATTTTTCCTCCTTCTACACCTAAGCGAGGTAGATCCTTTCCGTCTTCATTTTGATTTCTATTTCTTGCAAGGCTTACACCACCATCTTCACCAGAAACATAAGTGTATCCATCAATTTGAGAAGGTAAGCCTTGCCCTTCAATGGCATCACTATTATTATCATTAAAGTTTCGTCTTGAAGCTTCTAATCGATCACTATTTTGAGCAGTAAATTCATCTATTCGATCCTGTTTACCTTGTCTTGCCCAATTGGCTAACATTCCTCTTTCATCTGCAGAAAGACTTCTACTTGGATCGATTCCTGCTACCACTTCATCTGTACCTCTATTATCTTGTTGCGCTCCTTTTCTTACTATATTTCCTGAACTATCATAATCAAGATCTGCATGACGTCTACCATTTGCATTAAATGTCGTTGTTGGTCTTAAGCCAACAGAAGCATCTTCACCAAAACCGGTCATTGTTCTTGTATAACCTTTAGGCACAAAATCTCCTCCTCCTCTTCCTTGATTATATCTTCTATTTGCCATTCGATCATTAACCTGATTAGTAGCAAAACCTTTGGCATTCCTTGTTCCAGACTTAATTAAGTTTGTTTCCCAATCATTTTGAACACCTTCACCAAAAGTATCCAACATTCCCGCTTCACCTGACTGGATCTTATCCCAATTATTAACAACATTCTGAGCTCCTGATGAAATTGTTCCACCTGCATAATCAACACCAAATTCGGTAACCTCTCGTCCTGCTCTTCTCGTCAAACTTTCTCCTACCTGCGAACCTAATGCATTTGAACCTTGAATACGACTAGTTAATTTACCCGTACCAAAGCCAATAACTGAATCAATTGCTCCTGTAGTTACAGTTCTCAGTAGACCTTCATTCCAAGATTTACCATCTGCAATATTACTCACAATTTGTTTCGCAGCTCCTTCACTTATAGTACTTAAAGCCTGAACTGCAAATTTGCCTACTGCTCTTTGACCAAACTTCGATGCTCCATTCACAAAAGTACTAGCTCCCATGGAAGTCAATTTCCCTCCTACTTTCGACATGATTTGTGAACCAGCTCCTCCAGTCAATGCAGCGAATACACCTTCAACAGCTCCTACTGCCATTGCTTTACCTACACCTTCAGACAGAGGTTTACCATCAATAGCATTATTCAACATCTGTTTACCGGCACCAATTAATGCGCCAGCAATGGCCCCTCCTATTAATAGACCTATTATTCCAACTCCAGAAGCAACTAATAAAGCAACAACTGCTGCTAATGCTACAGCTGCTACTATTTCAATGATTACTGATAGTACTTTTCGCCATCTAGGTTTCACGGCTGCTTCAGCTTCATTAGCTTTAGTTGTTAAGGTAGCTGGAAGGTTATCTATTTCTGTTTGGAATCCAGCAATCACTTCATCTGCATTCGACTTCAGATCTTCGTCTATTTTCTGACTAGCTTCATTAAAACTATTAGTAAATTCAGAAATCTTTTCATTGAAGAAATTATTTAGACTCTCTGTTATCTGTGCTAACTGAGATTCCGCTTCAGTTTTAAGACTATCAAGGGAAGACATTCCGCTAGACTTCATTCCTTCTCCTGTAGTTATAGCTTGACTCTTTTGATTAGCTATTCCTTCTACACTAGCACTAGCAGCTTGACCAATCTGCTCTACAGCTTGACTTCCAAAACTTACAATACTCTCATTACTACTTGAACCTGCATCATTTACAGAATTTCTTACATCTTGTGCAGCTTTCTGAAAATTCTGAGCAATGTTACTTTGAAGGGTTTGAAATTCTTCAATTGGAATTTCAGCCGCATCATTTAATTGACCCATCAACTCGCTTTTTGAGCTTGTTAATTGGTCAATAGATGAGTTTACTGTTTCATCTAATTGCTGTTTTGCAGAACTTGTTTGCTCTTGTAGCTGTGATTTTAGCTGAGCAGATATCTGAGAAATTTCAGCCTTTTTTGTACTAGCAAAACTATCTAATGCTGCGATTTCAGAAGACTTCTTGGCTTCTAGGTCTTGAACAAGCGTTTCTGTTTGAGATGTTATCTGTTGAATATGCCCTTCAGCACTAGATTCAATAGCTGATTTTGTATCTTCTGCTTGGTTCGTAAATGCATCTGTAAGCTGAGTAACATTTGCTGTTATCTCTTCTCTTATAGAAGCTTTTGAGGATAAAAGTTCTGCTGCTGCATTTTCAGCTGTTTCTAAAAACTGCTTCTTTGTTTGTTTACCTACCTGAACACAGGCATCTACTCTCGCTTTTTTCTTATTCTCTTCGTAGTCACCTCCATTCTTAATATTCTCCCACCTAGACTGTTCTTTTACTTCTTTGCCTCTTTCAACATCAGCTTGTGCATTCGCAATTTGAACAGCTAGTTCACCCATTCTTGTGGCCTCGTCTTTAATCCTTTGGACTTGAGTGTCTACCGAATTTTCGGCGCTTGAAATAGTAGTTTCTTGTAATTGGACACTTGCTTCAATAGCTGTTGCCAAGGTCGTATCGACATTTGCTTGTTCCTCAATTGTTTTGGCGTTGATACTTTCTATTACAGTCTGCGAATGCGCTTGTAATTCTTGTGCGAAACTATCAAACTGTGATGTGATTTCTTCTTTTGCAGCTGATAATTCAGAATCTACATTTTCAAGAGCTTGACTTGTCGCAATATCAATCTCTCCTATAGCCATTGTTTGACTTAAGTTGAGCTGAGTCTGTTGCTGATCCCCAGCCGTCTTGACTTGGATAATTTGACTTTGAGATTGGCTTTCGAAAACTTGAGCAGATGCATTATTTGCCTGCTTTCTTTTATCAACTTCCTGCTGAATGATATGTTGTGGAAGCGGCTGCGCAGCCTCTTCTTGATCTCCTTTCAATCCGTTTTCAGCATAAACTACAGAATTCCCTTGTGATGTAGTTTTTATTATTTGGCTTCCGCTAAATAAAGGCACGCTTTCCTTTCCAACCACAAAATTTTGACCTTTTTTCTGCGGTTTTGCTTTTTGATTACTTCCCTTAGGTTGTGTATTTCCAGCTGTCATAGCAGGAGCTGGAACTGGAACTGGAGCATTAGAAGATGGTAATTTCTCTCCACCTTGTTTATCAACTTTTTGTTTTTCTCCTTGTAATTTTGCCGCCTTTCCGTCTTGATCTTGGGTGATTTTTTGAGCTTCTTTTTGAACTTCAGCTTCCTTTTCATTCCCTTTTTGTTCAGCATTTTCTTGCCCTTCTATTATACCTGTTTCTTGACTTTCAACATCCTGCTTATTTTTTTCATCTACAGTTTTGCTTTTTTCGCCCAGCTGTGTAGCTTTCTTTTCTTCTTTTGTCGCTCTTCCTTTAGCATAATTTCCGGTTCCTAACTTGATACTTCCATCTTCAGAATCTTCTGCACCATCAGCTCCACCAGCACCTCCTGAATTAGGATTTCCTTGACCATCATCTCCTGCACCTGTATCTTCACCAGTTGTTATTCCTCCATGTTGCTCTTGCGCGACTTCTTCTCCTTCTGAATCATATTCAGGACTTTCTAATCCTGCTAATTGACCATTATTTCCTGGAACATTAATAATACTAGGAGAGGCACTAGGATAACTCGCCATTAAAGAAAACAATTTTTCACCCTGCTTATCAGCACTGGCTTTTGGATTAGCCCCAGATTGTTTATTTTCTTCTTTGGTTTTCATAAGAATCTTACTGACTGGTAAGTTACCTAAATCATTTGATTAAATCAATAGTAGAGTCTTGTAATTTTAAACTCATCTTACTTTAAATAATCATTAAATGATATTTTAAAACTAGTTGTTGGTTTTTTATCCTTTTTATCCTGTTTCTTTTTTTCTACTTTTTTAGTAGAATTTGAGCTTTTATACAAGCCAAATTTATCTAAAATCCGATCTATTTCATCCCAATATTCAGCTACATCTTCTATTTTCTGCGCTTCTCTTAATTCATCTGATAATTGATGTAAAATCCGATCTCTTTTTGTTGATAAATTTTTAAAACTCTCTGACTTAATAAAAGATTCAAATTCCAATTCTACTTCCCTTTTAGATGCATTACTAGTTCTAAACTTCTGTAAAATTTGTTTTTTCAATTCATCTTCAAACTCATCTAAATCTTCATAGTTTTTAGGCATTTCCTTGTGCTCAGAAATGAGTTCTACAAAATCATCGATTATTGATCGAATTTTAAACATTTCATTTTCGCTAGGATCATCTCCTATTTTTTGCAATAACTTATTAGATTCTGCAATCTTTGAAATTGCCTTATTAAAGAGTTTAGAAGAAGTAATAACATCAAGTGCTGACTCCATTTCTTTCTCTATAAACTCTATCATTTCTTTTGTAAGCTGATGTGTTTCCACAGGACCAGCTGTCATCAGTAATTCTTTATATCTTCTTGCTTCTTCACCTTCTTTACTGTCTTTCCAAGTAGGAAGCCATTTTTTAAGCGCTAAATCTCGAGGGTAAAACATGTGGTCTAAAAACAACTCATCTTTCACCTTCATAAATCTCGCCATATAGGCAAGTTCAAAACTCCAATACCCAAAAAATTCAGGAAAATTAAATCTATGGCTATCATACCAACTAGTCGTTTTCATGGCATGAAAAAAGTTCTTACAGTATTTCGTGATATACTCTTCTTCTCTACTTAATTCCATAGATAAAAACAAATAAGGATCTTGGTGAATCACTTTTCTATCTATATCTGGTGTTCCTAATTTATGATAAAACATAAAAAGTAACCTATCATCTTTAACAATGGATTCAAGGTTTTTAAATCCAGTTTCTGTATTTACTTCTAGTAAATGAACTAAGCAAATTAGGGAAGAAATTAAGTAATAATCAGATTTGCTATCAAGGTTAACTTTACTGAAATCAGCTTTTGTCAATACCAATGTTAAATAATCTGCAATCTCATTTCCTGATTTTCCTTCAGAATACATTCCTATACTATACTTTATATTATCAAGTATAGACTTAGAAAGTCGATTGTTATTTTCGCAATAATATTTTCCATTTAGATAAAATGCTTCCCTAGGAGATTCAACTAATTGATCTATATCGTATACTAACCTAAGGTCATACTGTGCCGGAGTCTCCAAAACTAATTCTGCTAACTCTTTAACATACGCATTACCTCTCAGCTCAAATAAATAACGCTCTAAAGATTCGAAAACCAATTTGGGGGCACCCAAAAAAAACAAAAACTTTATATAATACGCATTCTCATCTTTTACAAACTCATACTTATCTTCTTCAATAATCTTTTCCATAATCTATTATATAGTCGTTCCAGTCTTGAAATATTGGATAAACATAATTAACGAAAGGATAGAAAAAACAAAACTACCTATTGACATCCAGAGCAAATAATTAGGCATGAAGGTCCCCTCCGAATTCAACACTTCAAAATCACTTGGATTTTCTGCTAAAAATACGATTGGCACTTTATCTCCGATTTTCACAGCATTATACATTTCTTCACCTACATCCTTAGGAAATTCAATAAAATCAGTTGTTAGATCAACTACACTATCTTCTCCCTTAAGTGCTTTGTTAAAGCTGATCGCAGGACCACTTCCGGACGGTTTCGCTTTGGCATTAAATCTTAGTTTAAGAAGAAAAGAATCGAAGTTTTGCAATCGGCCTGTGACGTGAATAATACGTCGAGTTTTCTCAAATTTCTTATTTACAACAGACGCTTCACTATTCACTCCTTTTTCTTTGAGTAATTTCCTTGTATTTTCTAACTTATTGTTTTTCTTAAGTAGAACAAAACCAAAAATCAGAGCTAAAAGGACACCACTCCCAAAAAGTGTAAGAATAAATAAACGCATTACTAAGAATTTTGGAGGTAGTAAAGGTACAATAATTGCATCAATACTAACTATACACAGATATTATTCAAATTTAACTCCATAATGCCATATCTTTTTAATTAATCTCTCTATTTCTTCGCTGCCTCCCATCTGAAACATCAAGTTTCAGTTCACAACTTATTTCGACTTCAACGTCGAAAGTCTTGCTAACGCAAGAACAGTTGTTCATTCACAGTAAAGCTGTTATGCTTGTGTTTTTCAAACTCGCATTATGCAATATAACTTCGTAATGCTTGTCCGACAATCAAAACTTTGGAAGGCGGAAGAACTTATACCAATTTAACTCCATAATGTCGCATTTCTTTTTACTTAATCTTTCAATTTCTTCCTTAAAAAGCCTCGCCGTAACTACTGTTATGCCTACGTTTTTTAACTCGAACTAGAAAAATTAAGTATCAAAATTTTATACGACATTTTGAAATTAAATTGGTATTAAATGCAGAAGAAATAAAGACTTTTGAGATTGAATTATAGTCTGCGCTATGATGAGTGAACAAACGTTCGCGGAGCCTTTATTTCAAGAGCATTTCAGGTCGTAATATATTTTCTATTGTATAATGCGGGTTAACCTCGGTCAAGAAAAATTAATTGACAAAATCTATTAGGGCATTATAAAGTTAAATTCGTATTACTTCTGAGCTCTACTTATAAAGAAAATAGCAACGATGCTAAAAAAGATATTAGGTATCCACATACCTAATTCCGGTGAAATAATATTTCCTTGGGCAAAGGTTGCTGAGAATTTTTGCATAAAAACAAAAAATGCTCCAGTAGCAACACCAATCGCCAAATTCATGCCCATTCCTCCTCTTGTTTTCCTTGAAGCAACCGTTACTCCCAGTAAAGTGAGTATAAAAATTGAAAAAGGATCTGCTAATCGACGTTGGATTTCTGTAATGTGTTTTATGGAATCTGCCACTCCCCTACTTTTTTCATATGCTACAAATTTCCGCAGTTCAGGAGTAGTCATCATTTCCATTTCGTTTGTATATCTAACAAAGTCATCAGGAGTAAAGGGAAATACTGTGTCTAATTTTTCTGTGTATTGATTTATTTCCTCTTGCATTCCATTGAATTTCCTGACTGTATGTCCATTTAAACGCCATTTATTGGGTGGCCCCAAAAAGTCTAATCGTTCGGTTTGTAGCAATTCTATAAGCTCTCCGTTTTCATTGAATCTTTCTGTTCTAAATCCCTGCATAGAGGTATCTCGAAGTCTAAAATATCTGACATAAGCTTTTTCATTTTCACCTAAAAAGAAGTGAACATTGTCGACATCAACTTTTCTATTTCCTCTGTTGATATAGACATTTTCAAAGGTGTTTTTCTTAAAGGTAGATTTAGGAATAATATAGTTACCTCCTACAAATAATGCAGAAGCTATAATCCCTGCACCTATCATATAAGGTAATAAAAAACGCCGATAGGAAACACCTGCATTTAGAATGGAAATAATCTCATTGTTTTTTGCCATTCGAGCGGTAAAGAAAATGACAGCAATGAGCACGAAAACTGGTGTAAGCAATCCAATTATCCATGGGATGAAATTTACATAATACTCTACAATTACCTCTTTAATCGGCGCTTTAGACTTCATTAGTCTAGTGATTTTTTCACTTAAGTCAATGGCTATAGAAACAACCGAAATGAGGGCAATAGTAAAGAGAAAAGTCTTTAGAAATTTCTTTATTATATATAGATCAATTTTACGCATTAAAGTCTTCTATCCAGTTTGTTTACCATTAACGATTTCCATTCGCTAAATGTGCCTTCTATTATTTTTTCTCTAGCTGTTTGCACTAACCAAATGAAAAAAGCTAAGTTATGAGTGGTGGCAATGGTTTGACCTACAACTTCTTTAACTCTGAAAAGATGTCTTAGATAAGCTTTAGAATGCGATCTACTCATAGGGCTTGTGCTCCTTTCATCAATTGGGCTAAAATCATCATTCCATTTTGCATTCTTTATGTTAATGATTCCTTCAGATGTATATAACAAACCATGTCTAGCATTTCTACTTGGCAATACACAGTCAAACATGTCTATTCCTAAAGCAATACTTTCTAACAAGTTAACAGGAGTTCCTACTCCCATAAGGTATCTTGGTTTATCCTTTGGTAATATTCCTGTTATAATTGATGTCATATGATAAAGATCTTCAGCAGGTTCGCCTACTGAAAGACCTCCTATTGCATTAATATCTCTATCATAAGATGCTATTGTTTCAGCAGATTCTTTTCGCAAATCAGGATAAACACTTCCTTGAACTATAGGAGCAAGAGTTTGTCTATGCTCATATAAATTATCTGTAGAATCAAAATGATCAACGCATCTTTTTAACCAGCGATGTGTAAGATGCATAGATTTTTTGGCATACTTATAATCACAAGGATAAGGAGTACATTCATCAAATGCCATTATAATATCAGCGCCAATTATTCGTTGGACATCTATTGCATATTCTGGTGTAAAGAATTTCTTAGAACCGTCAATGTGACTAAAAAACTGAACTCCTTCTTCTGTAATTTTTCTTCTGTGCGATAAAGAATATACTTGGTAGCCACCGCTATCTGTTAAAAGAGGTTTATCCCAATTCATGAAATTATGAAGTCCTTTTGCCTTAGACATCACTTCCATACCTGGTCGAAGATATAAATGATAAGTATTTCCTAAAATAATCTGAGCTTTGATAGGATCTTTTAATACATCTTGATGAACCGTTTTGACGGTAGCTTGTGTTCCCACAGGCATAAAAATGGGTGTAAGGATTTCCCCATGATCTGTTTGTAAAGTTCCTGCTCTAGCAGAACTTTTTGAATCTGTTGCTTCTAATTTAAAATCTGTTCCTGTCTTCTTCATTTTTGCAAATATAGTTTATACCGTAGTATTAACCTTAGATC
>CAZSKA010000136.1:0-10752 GCA_964607315.1 uncultured Saprospiraceae bacterium
GAAGAAATTGAAAGATTAAGTAAAAAGAAATGCGACATTATGGAGTTAAATTGGGATTATAATATGCAAAAAAGCCCCCACATTTGTGGAGGCTAACATATTGAATTACAAAACTCAATTAAAAACCCTATTTATACCTATTTGACTATCTGGCGCCTCCTATCATTTCTATAAATCATATGGAGTAACTGAATAATCAGTCTTTTTTGACAACTTCATTATCATGAGATGTCTATATTAATTGGTCCATTGTCAACGGCCTCTTCTTTTTTAGCAATACTTACTTTCAAAATTCCAGCCTCATATTTTGCTTTTACTTTATCAATATCCGCTGTTTCAGGAATGCTGAAACTTCTTTCAAATGAGTCATAATTAAATCCTTTTCTTATAAATTCATTAGACGATTCTACATTCTCAGAATCTTTACGTTCAAATTTTATAATCAATTTATTGTGTTCAATTAACATTTCTAATTCCTCTTTTGGTATTCCTGGAACCGCTAAATCAAGGTAATGTGTCTCGTGATCTTCATAAATGTTAGCAGTAGGTTTATTACCTGACATTGTAACACCAAAAACTTCACTTAATGAATGATTCAAAAATTGATCAATTGCATTATTTATTGGACTATTATAATTATTCATAATTTTTATTGGATTAGTGATTAGTGAATATCAATCTGCTTAGAAATCTTCTCTAATTTTTCAAGAGAAATAGTAAGGACTCCTTTGTCATATGTTGCGGAGATTTTCTCACTGTCGATATCTTCAGGCAAATTGAATCTTTTTTCAAAAGAAGAATAATTAAATTCCCTTCTCGCATAGGTTCTCTCATCTGAAATTTCCTTTTCAAGCTTTACTAATAACTTGTTTTCCTCCATCCGTACAATAAAATCTTTCTTTGAAAATCCAGGAATCGCAAACTCTATTGAAAATCCCTTCTCGTTTTTTATAATGTTATAAGGGACATTCTTTGCAGAAACTGGATTTACAGTACTTTTCCTTGAAGGACTGTTGAAAATAGAATCAAATAAAAAGTGTGCTGGTAAATTCTTATTATATGTTATCATGTTATTGATAGTTTTAGTTTAACAATATACTCTTCTATTGTCAAATCTTATACCATCAACATTTTTCTGCCAAAAAAGGAAATTTCAACTATTTACATCTGCCAAATTGTCAATATTACATGCACATTGATGTCAAAATGTCAGTTATGGTGCGAAAGCAAACCTTCTAGCTTCTTTTCGATTTTTATTTTTTGCTCATCTGAAAAGCCCAAAATGGAAAAACCGAACTCACCTTTTGGCTATAAAATTGTTCATAACAATCCAGCTTTCATTAAGGTTATAAAACAATTAAAAGACTTGTATTTAGAATCAGATAATAGGATTTTATATTAATTCTGCATTAGAATTATTTATTTACTGGAAAAAAATGTCAATTCACATTTGATACAAGGCCGTCAATCCAACCTTCTTTTCATCAACAATTCCCTTTCTAAGCAAATGCTGCTTAAAATCCTCTACATCCACTTTAATCCCACTTTGGGCGAAAGCCCCCTTATCTAGATAATTATGTCCACCAATTCCACATATATAATGTGATGCCTCTATATATCTTGCAATCTTTAAAACTTCCTGTTCGTCAGTATCATCTAATTTCATTTCTGAAGATCGGACAGATTTTACATCAATGGATAAAGAAGTTAACATACATTTTATGAGCTGAATATTGAGATCAGCTAAAAATAATGATTGCCGATTTCGAATGACATCTATAAGTTCATCAGAAATCAAAGAAGGTATATTTTGAGAAATAGTCTGGATTAGTTTTGATTCCCAAACAGGAGATGACGAAAGTTTAATTTCATTAATGGGCGTTCCTATTGGCGCATTTTCTATTGGCAAAGTGAGCCATTTTTGTGTTTGACTTGATTTACAAAAATATCGAACTCTATTTGTGTAGGAACCTTTGCTAAAGGCCACATGATCTAAAAAAACAAATTCATCAACCATTCGAGCTTTTTCAAAAAAACCCATCCATGGAAGGAAATTTGGTTGATGTATAGCGATCTTTTTCATCAAACGATCCAACGGATGATTTCGAATGCTTCAGCATAAGCTTTCCCGCATTGGACACCGCGCACTACTGCAAGAGACTTAATAAATTCTGCACTCATGTATCTTCTATGACGCTGACTTTCGTATAGTTGTAGTGCATCTACTTTTGCTTGAATATTCTCTTCATCAACAGAAATAAAGGCATTTGTTCGGAATTCTATATTATTCCACATCAGCTCATATCCTAAAATGCTTGCGTTTTTAAAAGCGCGGAGTCCCTCAGCTGCAACTGTGCTATGATCTTGATGAATGTCATCTAAAACAGGCATGAACACCATGTCTACTTTCCTTTCATTCCGAATTTTAATCAACTCTTCTAGAATTTCTTGTCGGACGTAATTCAATTTACGGACTGTGTATTTAAAGATGATTAGATTTTCTGGAAGAATTCCAAGAGAAGAAGTAGCCTTCTTTAATTCTATTTCCAGCTGATTTTTGGGATAACCTTCAGGCACTGACTCTTCTACGGTAGAAAATGCTATATAAGTAAGGTGCGCACCTTCACTAATTGCTCTATGTATAGTTGCTCCACAACCTAATTCTCCATCATCAGTATGAGGAGCAAGGATTATTATATGTTTATTTTTAAAATCGATACTTGAATGTTATAGGGCAAAGATAACAAGCGAAGAGCGATTATTATAATCATATAATTATACCCGCTTTATATAATAGAAAATCTATTCAGACCTAAAATGCTTTTGAAATAAAAGCTATACCAAGTTTTATTTATTCACAATCACCTGTAAAACCTTAGGTGTTAGTCTCTTCTAACGTTATGGAATAACAGCATTGATTCAATCACAAAAGTCACAATTTCTTTGGCATTTCAGTTCTCATAATGAAGTTCATTTATGCAATGTGCGATAAAGTAAATGAGATGAATCCAATTTAAGGAAAATTAAAAAAGGGTAAGAAACATAATCGTTACTTACCCTTTAATTCTATTTTAAATCTATTTTAATTCTATAAAGAAGCCAATTGCCTTGGTGAAAGTAATTCTGAAGGATCTAATCCTTGACCAAGCATACTATTTATTCTCGTTTTTTGAAGATCAGTCATTGCTACTTTTTTCAAATTAGATCTATTCAAATAATATTTATCATCATGAGCTTTTCGGTAAGCTTTTTTACCATGTTGCTTCCCATTTCCTAGAACTTTTCTAGATGCTTCTTGCTCGCTTCTATTATCTGTATACGAAGCACTAGCACATTGTGCTTTACTAGCTTCATCAAGTAATGTTTGATATTCTATAAAATCAGGAGAATACGTTACTTTTACTACTTCTCTACCATCCATAAATCCTGCTTCAGTATAAGCAACTCCTTTTTGCTTAGCAATATTCTTTTCACCACTCCAATAGCAGTACATACTGATAAAAGTCTCTTGAGTACCACTATTAAGAATAGTTAATTCTTCCTCTAATAGATTAAGATACCCCGGTATTTCTCTGTTGTCATTAGCTAATGCTGCATTCATTGCAGAAACTAATTGAGTTGAAGTATATTGTCTTGCAACTCTTGGCACTAATTGCTTTTCATCATTAGAAACAATTCGAACAACTGGATTATTCCAACTAGGTTCTCCAAATTTCTTTAGAATTTTTGCATCGTGACCTGACTTATTATTATGTATAACTAGAGGAATAAAAAGATCTTCTATTGCCTCTACAATCAATGGATGGGTCAAAACATCTTTCCCATAATTCTGGCATGTAGAACAACCAGGAACTTCCTGAAATAAAATAAAGACTGGTTTATCCATTTCTTTTGCTTGCTCCATTGCAGTGTCATAATTTCTCAACCATTTGACATCACCCAATTCTACTCTCTGCTGTGCATTCAAACTTACTCCAAGTAATAATGCAACAAATAATAATTTAAAATCCATAAGCTTTAATTTTTATAATTGAACGTTAATCGACTACTATTAATATGTGAAAAATTTGCAAACGTTGCTCGACAAAGCAAAAATCGTTCGATAACGGACATTTTTGGGCCCAAGCCCAATACATTAAAAAAATTCTATGTGTTAATTATTTTCTAAAACAAACAACTGTTTTAAAATATTTTATATATTGCAAATTATTTTAATATGTAAATTACATTAAGGATGAGATATTTGAAAATTGCACTATCTGGAACAGCATTATTTCTTGTGTATTTATGGGTAAGCGTGCTTTTAAATTCATGTAATAACGACAAAATAGTTGCTACAGAAACATCTGATGACGTAGAGCTATTAGCAGAAGAAATAGATTATACGGAAGATGAATTTGAAGGAGAAGATTCTGCAAATGACTATACATCAAATGATGAGAGTATACAAACAGATTATAATGAAGAAACAGAGTCAAGTGATTATGAGGAATCTTCAGATTATATAGCTGGTGATTATACATCTTCAGAACCTGCAAAAACAAAATTAGAACCAAAGAAGAAAGTTCGAAATTTTGATTCTAAGATGAGTCAAAAATCTAGTGATCCATACGGAGAATTTATGGTTATTGCTGGCTCATACTTATTAGAAGACAATGCCCAAAGTATGATAGGCAAATTAAAAGGTATTGGTTATAATGCTGAAATCGTATACTTTGATCAATCACAATATCACTCTATTTGTGCTGGCCGCTATGATTCTAGGTCTACAGCAAAAGAAACTTCATATGCCTTAAAAAACAGAGGTATTGATTCATATGTGCATAGAAAGCAGAACTAATTTCTAAAAAGTAGACTCATTGTATTAAATTTGGTTAAAAAATACAATGTGTGGTAGATCGAGTCTTACTAAAAATGAAAAAGAAATTGAACGGCGGTTCAATGCAACATTCTATAGCGATGAGCTTCTAAGATATAATCCTTTGCCAAATTACAATGTGGCGCCTACTCATATGTGTCCTGTTATTACAAATGAAGAACCGGATAAAATTCGGTTATTTCGATGGGGTTTGATTCCTTTTTGGGCAAAAGATGTGAAGATAGGTTATAAGATGATTAATGCGAGAAGCGAAACTTTACTTGAAAAAGCTAGCTTCAAAAAAGCAGCTGAATCCAGAAGATGTATCATTCCTATGGATGGTTTTTATGAATGGAAAAGGGAAGGAAAAACTAAAACTCCATATCGAATTTCAACTACAAATGTTGAAATTTTTGGTGTAGCAGGATTATGGGAAAAGTGGCATAATAAAGAAACATCTGAAATCGTATATAGCTTCACTGTAATTACTCAAGGTCCAAACGAGCTTATGAAGGACATTCATGATCGAATGCCAGCTATATTGTTGCCAGAACAAGAAAAACTATGGTTAGACACCACTTTGTCAGCCACAGAAGTTATGAAAATTATAGAGCCATATCCGTCGGACTTAATGAAGGCTTATAAGGTGTCATCTGCTGTTGGTAATGTAAGAAATAATTCAGCTGATTTAATTTTACCTTTAGAAGATTCGGAGGATTAGTATATATGGCTATCTTTGCTGAAAAGATAGCTATGTTTATAATCAATATATATTTAAGATTCGCATTAATTGCTTTAGGAATCATAGGAGGAACTATTATGTCAGCGACTATGGGTTTCTGGTATGGATTTCCATTCATTTTAGCAGGTGTGATATTACTAATAGGTTATTTCGTATTAGGTACAGTAGGAAGTGCGGGTCAGATGGTTCAAGCCCAAAATTTTACTGGAGCGGAACAACGATTAAAATTGACCTTTTTTCCAAAATTGCTTTATGTTACAAATAGAGCAATGTATTATATCATGCAGGGATCTATTGCTACCCAGCAAAAGGACAATAATAAAGCAGAAGAATTATTCAACAAAGCACTTTCACTAAATCTTCCTTCAGATAATGAAAAAGCAATGGTTTATCTACAACTTGCAAATATCAATGCGTCCAAGCAAAAATGGGCAATGGCTAAAAAGCAGATGCAGATAATCAAAAAATTAAAAGTTACCCAAAAGGAACTTAAAGAACAGATTGCTCTTTTCGAAAAAGCAATGAGTCAAAGTGGGCAGATGAAAGCTCAACAAAGAATGGTTGGTGGAACAAGAGGTGGTCGCATGATGCAAGGAGGTAGTAGAAAGAGAAAAAGGCCAAAAATGAGGTAATTATCTAATTACGCTTAAATTTATTTGTCTTAGTTAGTCTAAAGAATTTTTGTCTTTTATCAATTTTAGCACTTGTTTTTTCGAACCCAGCTTTTTCATAAGCTGATATTGCACGTTCATTAGAAGCATGTACTTCTAAGTATATGGAGGAAACATTAAATTTTTCCTCTAGGTAAGCGCTTATTAATTTTAGAGCGCTTGTACCGAAGCCTTTAGACCAATTTTCTTTATTATAGATAATAATATCAACCTCTACTGAGTCATCTACAATTTCATTATAGTTGATTTGGCCAATATTTTCTTCAGCTTCAACAATATGAAAACAACGTCCTTTCGTGTTTTTGAAATCTGTAAAATAATGATCATTGAAATCCTCAAAAAAGGCGGAGCGATCAGGAACAGCTTCCCCTAATAGCGGACTGTACCAATATTTAGTGGCATCACAAGTAGTTACTTTTTGAAAAAAAGCTTCCTTTTCCTCTACTTGAATAGGGATTAATTCTACTTTCTTACCTTTTATTCTTTCTTCGATAATTTACAAAATTTGAATATAGGCGATAAATATATAAAGAAATCGTTTAGCTAACCTTACGTAATTTGGAAAGTTTACTTTTTCCTAGCTGCTTTTTGGCATATGCAGTTGATACTTTGAACTCTTTTACATCATTGCTTCCAGGTAATTCAAACATAGCATCTGTTAGAATAGCTTCACAAATACTCCTAAGACCACGTGCTCCTAATTTATATTCCAATGCTTTTTCTGCTATGAAATCGATTGCTTCTTTACTAAATTCTAGGGAAATACCCTCTAGTTTAAATAGCTGTTGATATTGGCGAGTAATTGCATTTTTAGGCTCAGTTAATATACTAACTAGTGTCTCTTTATCGAGAGGATCCAGATAAGTCAAAACAGGAACTCTACCTATTAATTCCGGTATCAATCCAAAAGATTTCAAATCCTGATGAGAAACATATTGTAATAAATTATCAGGATCCACTTTTTCCGTTTCATTGCTATTGAAGCCTATAACTTGGGTATTCATTCTTCTAGCAATGATCTTACCGATACCATCAAATGCACCTCCACAAATGAATAGAATATTTTTCGTATCCACTTTTATCATTTTTTGCTCAGGGTGTTTTCTACCACCTTGAGGCGGAACATTTACTATTGTTCCTTCTAGCATTTTAAGCATAGCTTGTTGCACACCTTCCCCACTTACATCTCTTGTAATAGATGGATTATCATTCTTTCTAGCAATCTTATCAATCTCATCTATATAAACAATTCCTCTTTGAGCTGCTTCTACATTATATTCACATGCTTGTAACAATCTGCTTAACATACTCTCTACATCTTCCCCAACATATCCTGCCTCAGTAAATACTGTTGCATCTACTATGGTGAAAGGCACATCAAGATAATCTGCAATTGTTTTAGCAAGTAACGTTTTACCAGTACCTGTTTCCCCTACAAATAGGATATTCGATTTTTCAATTCGAACTCCATCAGTACTATTATAATTTAATCTTTTGTAATGATTATAGACAGCAACACTTAGGTATTTTTTTGCTTCAGTTTGCCCAATTACATACTCATCTAGATGAGACTTTAAGCTTTTAGGTGTCAGTTCCTTTGGCATGGCGAAATTATCACCTTCAAGTTCTTGTCTGCTGCCAACTTCCTCTTTAATAATATCCGCTGCTTGATCAACACAAACCTCACATATATGCCCGTCAATCCCTGCGATTAAAATCATCGCTTCTTTCTTATCCCTCCCACAGAAGGAGCATCTATAGTTTGATTTTGACTTCATACCTATTTATTTGGCGTTTTCTTCATTAACAATAGTAGTTTAAATGACAAAAGGTTGCTTGAACCCCTATAATTATTCAATTTAATTATTTTGAGGGCTACAAAGATAAGCATATTTAGAAAGCTGAATTAAGAATACCAGCAATATGCGAATTAATTGCAGTTTTTAAATTTGGGTTAAACCCAAAAAAGAAGACCCAAAAAAGGGTCTTCTGGTTTTCATTTTATCTATGCAAATAGATTAGGCTTTATCCTTTTTTCTTTCTAATACTTCGTCTACCAAGCCGTATTCTTTTGCTTCAGGAGCAGTCATCCATCTATCTCTAAGACAATCTGCTTCAATTGTATCAAAATCTTTATCTGTATGGATTGTATAGATATTATAAAGCTCATTTCTTAAATCTTTGATTAAGTTGTAGCTTATTTCCATATCTGTAAATTGACCTTGCATTCCACCACTTGGTTGGTGAATCATCACTCTACTGTGTGGCAAACAAGTTCTTTTTCCTTTTGTACCTGCACATAATAATATGGAACCCATAGATGCAGCTAATCCAGTACATATTGTTCCTATGTCAGGAGAAACATATTGCATAGTATCGTATATTCCCATTCCAGCAATTACAGATCCTCCTGGCGAATTGATAAACATTTGGATATCTCTACTTGGATCTGTAGATTCTAAGAATAGTAATTGTGCTTGAATCACATTTGCAACATAATCATTTACTGGAACTCCCATGAAAATAATTCTATCCATCATCAATCTTGAAAATACATCCATGCTGGCAACATTCATTTGTCTTTCTTCAATTACATGTGGTGTAAACCCTGTAATATTAGGAGCCATTCCTCCAGCGTGTTCCATATATTTTTCTAAATGCATGCCACTCATACCCATGTGCTTGGTAGCATACTTTTTAAATTCATTTTGATTAAACATTCTAGTTAATTTTTGAAATTATAATATAAGAAATGATATGATTACAAATCTATCCTATCATCGCAAAACAAAGGACCATCATTTTTCAGACCCAATATAACAATTAACGCAAAATCTTTATAATTGTTTGATTGAAAATGGTACTAACAGAAGTGTTACTTATGGTTATAATTGTATGATTTTTGGGCTTAAAGCCCAAAAAATCAACTATTTAACTTCTTCACTCACAGGTGCATTCTCTGCTATGGCTTCCTGTTGCTTTTTATTAAATTCTTCTACTAATTCACGGAATTCATCTAGTGAAACTTCTTTTTCGTCTTTTGTTATGTTTTCTAGAACAGTAGACAATAATTTTTCTGTAGATGCTTCTGCATACGCCTCTCTAAACTGCTGATTGTCAGACATCAAGTTATTAACTAACTCTTCGACATTGAAATTAGGTACTTGTCCTCCAAAATAGCCCATTACTTTAGCACGAATCTTATTTTTAACATCTTCTGGTTGAATCTCGAAAGGATATTTTTCTTTAACCGCATCTTTTATAAGATCCCATTTCATTCCTTTCTTTTCGTTAGGAATCATTTGATCTACTTTTTCCTCTGTGTACTCTTCGCCGTACATTTTCATGATCCATTTCTTCATATATTCTTCAGAAACTTCAAGATCATTTATTTCATTAAGTTTTTCCATCAAAAGGCTATGAGAAAAAGCTGTAGCTTGCCCTTCGTAAAATCCGTCAAAAGACTCTATTATTTTCTCTTTAGCTTGTTTTTCATCTTTCACTTCATCTTTCCCAAATTCTCTATCAAAGAATTCTTGGTTCAGTTCAGCTGGATCTATTCTATGGATTTTTTCGACCTTCCCTCTAAAATTGTTTCCAATTTTTTTCTCTTCATCTTCATCAAGATTTAATAAATACTTATTTACATAAGTTTCATTAGCGTTTTGTTCAAAGGCATAGATGTCAAATTCAAATTCAAATCCAACGTCTTTGGTAAGTAACTCTTTCTGGTACTTCTCTTCTAATCTGTTAATAAGTACTTGAAATCCAGTTTCCCAACCTTTAGCTTTTTTGTTTCCTTTGGTATTTAGCTCAACTGCAGCAACTGTAATTCTGTCATCTTCCACGATGTCTTTTTCAGCCTCTATTTCAGTTCCTGCTCTTTTTCTTCTGAATCCCAATTCTTTTTCTACTTGGTCATCATCTACTTTGATTTTATAGAAAGGAATAGTATCTTTTTCATCTACACCTTTAAGTTTAAAGTCAGGTTTTACAGCTACATCGAATACAAATTTATAGTCACTCATATTCTTATAATCAAGATCCGTATCAGAAGCTTCCTCGTTAATTAAAGGAGAAAGAATGATTTGCAAATCATTTTCTTCAAGAGCTTTTGTAAGATTATCTTGAACGGTTTCATTAACGGCTTCAGCGAAAGCTCTATTACCATACATTTTAAGAAGAAGTGTTTTCGGAGTTTTTCCTTTACGAAAACCTTTCATTGCAACATCTGATTTCATTTTGGTAATAACACTATCAAATTTTGATTTATAATCATCAGGAGAAAGAGTTATTTCAATTGTTGCTGTTAGTTTTGTTTTATCGGTAACTGAACTTTTCATAAAAATATTAAAGTATTGAATGTCTGAATAAAGAGTGTTTGGGAAGAATGGTAAGAGGAAAAAGCAAAACCAAAAGAGAAAGTGCGGGTGGAGGGAGTCGAACCCCCACGCCTCGCGGCACTAGATCCTAAGTCTAGC
>CAZSKA010000137.1:0-10681 GCA_964607315.1 uncultured Saprospiraceae bacterium
GATATACTCATATCAGATTTAAGACATAAAAAATAATCCTTAAAAATTGTATGTGTTTTAATATTATTTGAATAGGCATTTTTTATAACTAATGGATCTGTAAAAACACTTAATACTTTGCCTTCATTTATGTATTTTATACTCTGTAGTTCGTGAATATAGAGTTGAATGGAATCAATCGGATAAAACCCTCTCAAAACTTTTACTTCCTTTTCAAAAATGGTATTAACTAATAGATTGTTTGAGGTTTTCTCTAAAAGCAATAGACTCAAAACATGGAATTTTTTTTGTTCATTTTGGCTAAGCGAATGATAAGCACCATCCGTTATTTTTCCAATAGACCCATCAGCAAATTTTACATAATATGTATCCTTAAACTTATATGATTTTGAAATCAACTTGGCTCTACTCTTATCTCCTTTTCCAGTATTAAAATATGAAAACTGAGAGCCATCAAATCTAACACATCCAGAAGGTGTCATTAGCCATAGAAAATTTGAACCGTCTAGTAAAATACCATTGATGATGATTTGCTTGAGAGCATTTTCATTAGTGTAATGACTTATATGAAATTTTTCTTTTGTTGAAGGGGTAAAAAATAGTTCATTTTCCTGTCCAAGAATAGCACATGGAGATAATACTAAACAACACAAAATAACAAACGAATATTTCAGTATTTTCACCCTTCTAAAAATATATCTATTTCTTATTTCAGTCTTCTTTTTATTCATTGCGTGAGTTTATAAACTGTCACTCTTTTACGATTTTACGATTGATTTTTCTACGCATTAAGTCTAGCAGAATTTACAATTTTAATGAAATCTATTTTCCGCAATCTAAGGAAATTTAATTAATATTAACATATGCTCATTATCACCTTCATTACAGTTAAAGTGAATTTAGCTTATAACAAAACGACGAAAATTTGATTGAAGTCAATAGAATTAGTAGTTAAAGCGAAAAAGTAAGAAATTGCACCTTTTAACAAGTAGTATATATGCTACAAAAATAATTTCCTTTTACCACCATAACTAGCTAGTTTTGGTTAACTTCAATCGAAGAAATATATAAAATTAAAATTTGATGAAATTAATACATAAGTTAAGTACATTGTTACTTGCAAGTTTACTGATTTTTACTTTTGGTAGTTGCGAGAAAGAACCAATAATTCAAACAGAAATTGTTACCGTGATTGATACTGTTTTGATAAATACAGTTGATACCATTTTGATTAACATAATAGACACAGTTGTTGTCGAGAATGATGAAGAAGTTACTACTTTCATTTTAATACGTCATGCAGAAATTTTAGACGATAGTAATGATCCTGGATTAACTGAAGAAGGGATTGCTCGCACAGAACGATTAATCGAAATGTTATCCGTTTTGGACCTCGACAGAGTTTACACAACTAACTTCAACAGAACTACACAAACAGCTCTACCAGTCGCTGAAAGTCAAGACTTAGCACTATCAACCTATGGTGGATTTGATCATAATTTTGTTATTGACGATATTTTAGATAATGAAAAAGGTGGAATTGTATTCATAGTAGGTCATGCCAACACAACTCCAAACTTTCTAAATGCACTTTCTGGAACAACAGATTATAATCAAATAGCCGAAGATGTATTCGATAATTTTTACATCGTCAACACCAGATCTAAAGGAGATTCCGAGGTTGTACATTTAAAATATTAAGCAACACTGAGAAATTCATCATTTTGATCCATGAAAAGCAGCTTTCTTATTATCTAAAATGCTTTAAACTTAAGATTATGAAACAGCTCTCTATACTATTATTTTCGATCCTATTTTCGAATTGCCTAACATCACAGATAACAAATCTAGAAGATGCACAAGGTTTGGATGCAGGAATATACACTTTCAATTTTGGAGAAGAAGATTTTGATGCATACGTAGATGGAGATGGATGGATGTTGTGGTTACAATATCACCATGAAGGTGGAACCAATCCACCATTGGATGTCAAAGACAATGGTGATAACTTGCCTATTTATGATGATAGTCCTTTAGGAACTGATAATAGTAATGATCCTAGTAAATGGGGACATGGTTCCCAAAGTATGGCAGCTAGTATTCCTGACGAGAAACTTCTATTGAGATGGCAGGGTGAAACTTCTGATCATGATAGAATTATACACTTTGAATCTCCAGTCCTTGGACGTTTTCAATCTGATGATGAACCCACCTTCTATCCAGAAATAATTGATAATAAAAGATTATTAGACGATCATACGGCTTTTCTTCCTACTACTTCTACCGGTGGTACACAAGCTGTATTTAGTGATGAAGCATTGACAAGTGGGTCTTTCTGGCATTTTGGGAAAAGACGATGGGATATTGGCGATGGAGGCCGATGGAATGTTGATAATAACAAAAATTCCGATGGCTCATCCATAACATTCGAGTATAACACAATTCATCGTGTCTGGGTTAAAGCTGGTGAACTTGAACCTGAGGCTCCTATTATTTCTCAATTACAAGCTTTAAAGGATCACATTAATAATGTTACTATTTTATCGAACAATGATTTAGAAAAAATTGGGAATGATATTAGCGTTTTTCCTGATGATTTTTCAAGTGATGAAAACCTGATTAATTTGGCATTTGTCGTAATTGATGATTATGATTCCGAAGTTGGCCCTTTATTTACAACCTCAAATACAATAAATGGATTTAGTCGTACACCAATAATAAGTCCAGATTTCGCTCTACAAAGAACTATGTTAGCTTTGCAACAAGTACTTTTTGATTTCACTTTCACTCCTGAGGTGTTTGATCAATTCCCTCAATTTATTGATGGCAGAAGATTTGAGTCTTGTGTCACATTTCCTGGTGATGTTGACGCTCCATCTATTCCAAGCACCTCTATTACGACCATACGTGGTGACTTTGCTGATCCAGTAGGACGAAATCCTATCATTGGAAGTTCTTTAGGATTTGATTATGCTTACAGACCAACAGGACTATATTTGGCTCCCGGAAGTATAGTAACTGTGGAAGTTCCAACATCCCTAATCAATAAAGGGTTTCAGATACAAGTTGGTGCACATTCATGGGATTTTGGTGTAAAACCAAATTACAGAAGACTGGATCGGATTTCGAAACAATTTGACATTAATTCTACAAGCATTGAGGTATTTAATCCATTAGGAGGCGCAATAGGAATAATCGTACCTCTTTTAGCCGATGAAGGATTAGTTGATATCAGCATAACTAATGCAGTAGAAGTACCTTTCTTTTCTCTTAAAGATTTTCATGAAACTGTAGATTTCGATGCAGAACTTGACAAACCAGGTCCTTGGGCCATTTTCGAAACTGACAATGTATTGTATTCTATTCCTAAGCATAATATCATACCCGGAGAACATGATTTAAAAGCAGCATTACAAGAATGGGATATAGCACTTAAGGCAATAAATGAAGTGATGGGCAGACCATTAACATCTGATAGACATGACCTTTTCTTGATTAGTGATAGATACATTAGAGCTGGTGCATTTTCAATAGGTTATCCTATGGTTAATAGATCCACACAATATCATATTGTGCCAAGTACGGCTTATTATATTGATGGGCCCCTTTCGAGTTTATGGGTACTTTTTCATGAACATGGACATCAATTACAAATCTCAAAATTTGAGGGAGAGGTAGAGGCATTGGTCAACTTTCCATATGTAATGGCTAAGAGTTATGGATTAGGTGAAGATCTAGACGAAGCCATGAAGTATAGTGTACTACCAGAAACATATGATTTAGATAATACAGCAATTCATAGAATGATTTCTGAAACATTCGGTTCTGAAAGGAATGGCACCAATAGTGAAATGAATGAAATAAGATATCAACATAGAGGCTACGGACATTATACTGAAATTGCTAATTTGTTTAGTTGGTGTGCTTTAAAAAGTTTCTTTGAGCAAGAAGAGATTGATTTTGAAAATGGAATAGATTGGGGTGTCAATGATCAAGATACCGATGACAGGATTCGAAGAATGAGTATTGCAGCAGGAACTGACCTTAGACCTCTTTTTCATGTGTTCGGAATCCTTCCTGATAATCCTGAAGAATTAGCCGCTGAATTAGCAGCAAATGATTTAGTTCCTTCTCAAATTCTATACGAAAGACTACAAAATTACTTAGATCTTATTCCTGCTAACACAAGTGAATTTCTAGATCATGCATTGACTGTCTATCCAAATCTAATTTCTGATGGACCAAATGGAAATATGAATTTTGGTGTGGGTTGGCATTATCAAAAGTCGCTAACATATAACGAAACAGAAGCCAATGAAATATCAACTATCCTCCAAAGCATTATTGATACTTATTATCCAAATGGAGAACCGTCAGTTGATACAAACCCAATAATGATTGAAGAACCATATAATGGAATAGATGACGACTGTGATCCACTAACATTAGATGATGATTTAGATCAAGATGGATTCCCATTGGCAGAGGATTGTGATGATGAGAACGCCGTCATCAATCCTGATGCAGAAGAGATACCAAACAATGGAATAGATGAAGATTGTGATGGACAAGATGGAGTCACAGCAACTCATGAAATTGCAAATGTTGAAATAAAAATCTTCCCAAATCCTGTGAGAGATGTCTTGAACATATCTGTAAATGGAAAATTAAACTTCCAAGCAAACCTATATAATATGAAAGGCAAATTAATTATGTCAGAATTAAATTCGAATAGAATGGATTTAAAATCGATTCCTTCGGGGATATATTTGCTAGAAATTATTGACTTGAATACAAATCAGAAAATAGTGGAGAAGATTATAAATATGTAGTTTCATACATATTAAAGATGTGTTTTGTACCATTATGTAGGATTATAAAACAATTCTAAATTTAGCGGATAATTCAAATGTTTTTATTTCTCTATGGCGAGCTTTATCCCACATTATGTAATAGAATTTCTATTACATAATGTGGGATAAAGACAGAGTCTTTCGGGCGCGCTATTCGCTTGGTATTCGCCTCCGTTACACATCAGCGAACACGCTCCTTACGTCGCCCCTACAGGTTCTTCTCGCAATGCTATAATAATCCCATCTCTTTGCTTGAAAAATGAAAATTCTATTAGCATCTTGTTTTTAATTAATTCTTAGATAATTACGCTCGTACTTTCGTATTAGCTTTTCATATTATCTTTCAAGTAGCACGATCTTTTTAGTCTCAAAATTCCAAACACTACGATAATTTTTAAGAAATTGATATCCAATTCCTAGCTCAAACTCACTGGTTTCAGTAATAGGAATTCCTTGAATATCTGTAAGAATCAAATTCTTGATTTTTTTCAGCTTTACTCCTTCATAACTTAGATCATTCATTGAATAAACAGTAATATCTGTTGGTTGACCATACATACCTTTGCTTGTCACTTCAGTTATTACTCTTTCTTTGATAAAATCAATTCTCTTTGATTCATTCAGATGTAATATTCCTTGATTTCCTGTATCAAAATTTGCTGTAATTTCTTTTCCATTACAATCAAAGTTAACGTATGGAATATTGGACATAAAAGGAGTTGTAAAGTCTAATACAACTACAATTTCACCTTCTTCGTAGAAAGTGCTAGATATTGCAGAATCAATGAGATACATCTCTATCATCTGATTGTCATAATCAATCACAAATTCATAATCTTTCATGAATTCATAACCTAAAAAGCCCATTAATTCTGAATGAATTCCAATTTGTGTGAAACCTAAATCTGCATGCTGAACAGGATGAGAATCTATTTGATAATCATGACCAATACGAATGTTTTTTACTTCATCTGAATAAAGTTCTAAGGATTGTCCTGATCCTGTAGCACCAGTTCCAAGATTTTCGCCTTTATTTAATTCTAGATATTTGTTATTAAGCAGAAAACTATTGGGGTTTCCCGTGTCAAACATTAGCTTTCCTTTCTTTCCATTTATTTCTGCATCAACCAATATAAATCCATCTACAAGATGAAAAGGCAATGATATTTGTTGAGGTTTTTTAGTAGATCTAGATCTAGATTTTGATTTTGTCAGAGATGGTTTTGAACTTCCTTGATTTAAGTTTAGAATTTTAAAATTCATGTCGAGTTCTAAAATTAATGGAACTTGTTTTATTAGCAAGAGATCAAGTTGATAGTTGGAATCAGAATCTTTATTTGATTGAACTATTTCGATTCCACCTTTAGGCATTTGCTGAATCACTTGCGGTAAAACGTTATTTTTTCCCATTGGTGCAGCATAGCCCATACAAGAAAAATTGGGATTTAGATGCTCGTGTAAAAGTGATGCATTTTTTTCTTTTAACGCATTTTCAAAAGCCGAAATTACATCGTTTATCTTCTCTAATTCAGTCTCATTCAGCTTAAAATTTTCTTGCGCATGTGATAAGCTTACAACGAATAATATAAGTAGCGTTATAAGATGTCTAATCTTATTCCCAGTTCTATTAAATGTTTTCATGAAATTTAGATTCTTTTAATTTGATGTTCTGTTTATATTTTATGATTAATTAAATCAATAAGTATTAATCTTAATTGATTCTTGTCAAGTCTCATTTCATAATGAATCAATCTTGAATGCAACGTACTGACACGCCATTTGTCTTTTCGAATCCAGCCCGAAAAACCTGTGGAGTTGAATTATCAAGTGCTCTTAGCAAAATTCCAAACGCGTTGGAAGGTGTAGATGTCCAAAAAAATGCATTACTTATACCTGGTTGATTTTGAAAGGTACCGTCTGAATTTCGTATGCTTCCAGGCAAAGCTGAAAATCCACTTGTACCAAATGCCGGATCTTGAATAAGCCCTCCATCTGTCCATAGTGGTAGGGCTCCTGCCAATTGACTTCCTTGGTCAGTACCTCTAAAAATGAAAGCATCTGCCTCTGCCTGTGTCATACCAAGCGCCATTTCCAATATCTTCCATTCATCATCTGACGGTAAATGAAAGCCAGTTGGACATATTCCCTGTATTCCTTCTATTGTATCGTATTGCATCATCTCATCCCATTGGTAAAGTGCTCCATACAATTCACAATTTGCAGGATCGTCATTATAGCAATATTTTTCTAAAATGCCATTATCTGTCATTTCTACATCTCCATTGATCATAACTCCAACATTTACATTGCTTGACATCCATACTTGTCCTCCAGTTATGCTTGTAGGTATAGGAGGACTGAAAGCTGGAAGGCCAATCATATTCGTCCAAGCTGTATCATTAAACATTTGCATTTCAAGACAATCACTACAATAAATCATCAATCCTGGCGTAGGATTAGCAATAGCATCTCGTTGACTACTTGTCATTCTTGGTGGAAGCAAACCTCTACTTGTACTTTTAATTTCCAACATTGCTGAACTATCAGGAGTACCCACATTTTCGGAAATTAAGACTTGTGAGCTTGCCAAATTAGGAATAGCAAACAAAATCAAAAGCACCAATAGCTCAATTGTGACCTTTTGATTTTTCACTCTTTTTATCATTATTTTATTATTTACTTTAGTTATTTATTGTTTTGATGCTTGGGGTAGCAGGAATAAGGTGAATTGATTTAAAGTAATCTCTTTAGTCATCTACACATCCATCAATATAAGCCTCAAATACAGAGCCTAAAGTAGTTTCAAAATTGGGTAATAGAGTTATCGAATTCGTTGCATTATAATCTATTCTTTCAGTCGTAAGAAGAATCTGCGATGATGTGATACTATCCGATGCTTCGTAGCCTGTACCTGTTTTTTGTGTATTTGAAAGAACTAAGCCTTCAGGGCACTTTGGTTTTATTGATATTGTGATATTCTTTGTTATCCGCTGGCCTCCTAGATCTTTCATTTGAACTTCTAAAAATCGATCACCTACAGGAAGATCTTCAAAAACAAATAGATAAGGTTCTGTTTCAATATTGCTCCATTGACCTCCATCTACTCTAAATCTCATTATTTCAATGGTATCTTTATCAAATCCATCTGCTACGACGGTAATGTCTTTTCCAAATTGAAATACATCACCATCTTGAGGAGAGAGGATGTTTATAAAATCCCCTGTTAATAGAATAGATACTTCTTCCGAATTGACAACATCTCCATTCAAATCTACCATCTGAACTAGGATTGTATGTTCTCCTTCCGTTAAACCTAAAAACTCATGTGAATATGGTTCTTCAATAAAGTCGTCGAAAAATGCTCCGCCATCAACTTGGAATCTTAATTTTTCTATACCTTGAAAATCAAATCCTTCTGCTGTAACAGTAACAGCTGAACCTAAAGCAAATCGCTCATTTTGTTTTGGTGAAATGATAGAAACCTCATCCTTGAAATTACCGTCAGAATGTTCAAGTTCAATCATATGGAATATATCGTCGATTTCATTACTGACTGAAAGACTATCGTTGTTGACAAGTGCAAAATCAGCACCAAAGGGACCATTATTTAACAAAACTGCATCAGTAACTATGATTTCTTTCATTTTCCAAGTTTCACTTCCTGTACAAGTTACCATACAGGCTGTTTTGAAATTTCCAGGTCCGGCGTCGTATTTAAACTCCCATGTTGATCCATTGTATTTATCATAGTAAACTATATTAAACTTCACGGTATCAGCACCATCAGCATAAAAATTTTCATGCACTTTAAAACGCATTACATTTCTATCTAAGCTGTCTGCAAACGATCTTGCAAATCGACTATATATAGATGAAGTATTATCTATTTCTCCACCTATTCTAAATACACCAATAGAAGTCTCTTCTGGATCTATTTGGCTTATGAATCGAGCGTAATTTGTTGGCCATATTTCCCAGCCAGCATCATTGTAGCCTGTCTGATTATCTCGTTGCCAAACTTGTCCTTTACTAGCAGCAAAAAGATGATCCATACGCGCACCTCTGTTATAATAGATAGGATCATCACAGATAGCTTGATATCTATCAAGGTTTAACTGTGCTGCATTTCCGTAAATGGCTTCTGGAAATTTTATGGTATCGGCAGAATTCAAGCCTTCATGAAGCGCAATAAAAGCCTTTGTTGAACCTTCGGGAAATATTTGTCCTGCATACTTCGTGAAAAATCGAAATGACTCCTGAATAGAAGTATTATCTCCTGCCGTATCTAAGGCACTTGTCGTCACATCCCATATGCTCAATCCCGTACTTAGACCTCCAAGTGCTCCCCAATAAAACCCCAACTCTGTATTAATGCTAAATATTGAATCTGTCCATGATTGATCCATTTCGGCTCTATTAAACAATGCTAATCCTTGAGGATTTACCAACGAATCATGAAAAGATTCATACCAATCTTCCTCTTTCGTTAAGTGATGGCCTCTAGCATATGCATTGGAATTTTTAATACCAAAATCATTACCTATACTATCTCTCACCCATAACCATTCTTCAGATTCTGGAAAGACATCATTAAAAAGAAAAGGAATTGGTCTGGCTTTATTATCTCGAAAAGCAGCTTTCCAATGTTTCCAAGAATCGATCCTAAAATCCGTCCATTCTTGATCTGAAATTTCATAACCTTTAGCTATACTTTCAGGAGTTAAGTCTCCCTTGTATGGCACTTCATCTCCAGTCGCTCCATTTTGTGGGAATATAAAAGAAAGAAGATCTTGCTTTTCTTGTGGTTGAGAATAAACGAAAGATGCAAATTCATCAATTAAATTGTAGTAATAATTTATATAATTTGCATCGAGATAATATGGAAAAGAGTCAAACCTACTTCCTGTGGTTTCGACTAAGGGAACATCATCTATACCATCACCGTAAATCCAATTTGGACATTGGGGTCCAACATTTATCTTAAGTGTAACCAATTGTCCATTGTCGAAAGCTAAGTCAATGGCATCTTGCATTTCATTCCATATGAATTCTGTGCTATTATTTGGTTGTATTTCCTCCCATGTAGGACCTTTTGTAACTCCAAGAAGATAATCATATCTAGGGTCTTTTGGGTCAAAAGCTGGATCGCCTCCTCTGTTCCACACTCCGTAATTTGAAACTGGAACTGCGCTCTGTGAAAATGCTGTATTTGTCCATATGGCGAAAATGAACATGCTGAGAAAAGTAAAAAGGATGTTTTTGAAATTCATACTTCTATTTTGTCTAATTCTTTGATGAAGCAGATTCAATTAAGATTTTCATATCCTCTATTTCTTTTCGCAATTTCATGTTTTCTTCATTTAGTTTGATTGTATGCTGCCATAACCACTCAATTTGAGCCAGTAGTTTTGCGTCCATTTCTTTCAATTCATAACCAGACTCCACTAATGACTCTGCGGACGGAATTGCAGGCAGGTGACTTTTATTTTTTATAGAATGTTCTACTTCCTCTAAAGATGGCGTTTTTGAGAAGGCATCATCAGACCATTGACTTGCGTCTCGAAGCGCAACTTTCACCTTCTCCGTTAAGATTCCATCCTGGACATACAGGTTATATTCTCCTGGCGTACTAATCAATGAAGTATCACCAATAACAACTTTTCCATCTGTTTTTAGTAATAAAATATCCTGAGCAGAAGTATAATCTGCTATGAAAATAAAGGTAATAACAACAAGAATAAATTTTTTCATCTTTACTAATTTTAGTGTAGGTAAATAATCAAAAAAAACTAACATAATATGTTCTTTTACAGCAGTATATTGTAACC
>CAZSKA010000138.1:0-10655 GCA_964607315.1 uncultured Saprospiraceae bacterium
CAAATATACCCCTGCATCTAATTTCTCCGTTAAACCTCGCGCATATAGTAATTCTACTGAACCCCATAGTCCAAGAGCTGAATTTTCGGTTACAATACCATCAATCACAGCTTCAGCAGCTATTCTATTGTTATTATTGCCAAGAGTCTCTGCCTCCATTAAATTAACGAAATTAAAACAAGATTGAGCCAAGAAAGCTACCGTAATTATTGAGAATAATATTGCCTTTTTCATAAAAATGTTTTTTACCAACCACCTACGCCGCCGCCGCCACCGCCGCCACCGGAGAATCCACCTCCTCCGCCACCAGAAAAGCCTCCACCACTAGAAAACCCACCACCACTGCTTGTTGAAGGTGGTATAGAACTACTACTCATAGAATAAGAAAAGTTGTTATAAAAATAAGGTGAATTATATAACCAGAAATTAGAGCTGTCTTTTAAAGAATCTGTAATAAGGTGCTCGAAAGATTTTTGCCAATTGTCTCCAACTCCTAATGCATGCGCATAGGGCATTAAGGATTCGAAATGTTCTATATCTCTCATACTCATATCATAGCCTTCTTCAAAGTCCTTTTCTGTCCATTGTAGATATTCTTTTAAGCCTCTAATTCTTGATTTTAAGTCAAGTTTCTCTTCTGATGGCTTTTTTATTAGATAAGCGTACAGTCCTAAAAGTAAAAGGGATAAAATGGGGTAAAGGATAATAATTGGTAGCTTCGCAAATGTAGTATAAGGCTCGTAAATGTAAGTGAAAGCTATTAAGGCTGTTGTGAAAATAATCCACAGAAATGGAGCGAGATTAAATTTTCTGTTATTTCCTTCATTAAGCATTTCTTTGTACTGAGATTGTAGAGATGTTTTATGCGAATGTAAGGCATTTTTCACCTCAGAATTGAAAGAGCCATTAATTATTAATCGATTTCTCTTTTTAAAAAATTCATCATATAACGCTCTTTGTTCAGGATATTTCAAATTCCTAATATGTTCTTTGCTAAGGATGTATTGTTGTCTGCTTGAAGGTCTGCTTTTCTGAGGTCTATTAATATTAATATTTCCTTTTTGGACTAGATCTAAAATACTAGCTATGGCCATTTTATGTGTTACAAATCCTTTAATAATATAAGCACATGCTGCAGGTGAAAGGCCATCAGGCGCTTCGTAAACAGGTGCTATTTTAGGTTTTTTAGGATCTCGGCCAAACAAAAACCATGTGAATATAAAATATCCTAACATTGCAAAAGCAGAACCGATTAGTAAGCCAATAGTTAGATATCTTTGATAGAATGCAGGTGTGTTAAAAGTTCCCTTTGCTACAATAATACTTGCTGTTACCCCTTCAAATGGTTTCAAACTTTCTATGGATTGCAATGTAACAGTTGTTCCTTCAAGCTCTATTCCTACCTGTTCTTTTTGTTGTCCATAAGCTCCTGTATAAATATGTGTTTCTTCTATTTCACTTCCTTCAGGTAAGGTTAGCCTTATATTTGCATTGTCTATGTTAAATCCTACATCTACACCTATTGCATTCCAATATAATTCTTCATAGTCTTCAAAGAAAGCAATTTGATTTTTTACACTATACTCAATCTTGTATTCATGTAATCCTTTATCAATGTATATATCTTTACTGCCTACATAAACTGTAATTTCTTCTCCTACATTTTCCGTAAAATATTCTACTTCTTGCCCATCTTTTTCAATGCTAATTAATTTGTAAAAGATTGATTGTCTGCCATGCTCTCCTAATATTCTTTTAGTAGGTAAGTCACGTGTGATGCCTCTTTTAAATTTATAACCAGCGGCATAAATCTTTATATATTCAGTTATATAAAGACTTCTATCTTTATTAACAACAATGTCAACTTCGTAATTTACTATACGCTCTTGTTGCCCCCATGAAATTAGATGGCAAAGTGAGGTTAAAATAAAAAGTAAAAGGACTCTTTTCATTGTTTGAAGGATTGTTTGGCAATTTAGAGACTGAAATATAGGAATTCTTCTACATTTATTAGTAAAGAAAGAAATTGCTTCTTTAATTTTGTGGTAAAAATCACAATGATTCAAAATCGACCTATTTTACTTGGTTCTCAATCTCCTAGACGTTCTTTTTTACTTGAAGAATCAGGATTTAGATTCAGGGTAGAAACTATTGATGTAGATGAGTCATTTGATTCAGCTTTAGAAAAAGAACAAGTTGCAGCGTATATTTCTCAGAAAAAAGCAGATGCTTATAAAGATTTATTACAAGAAAATGAAATAGGCTTAGTTGCAGACACTATTGTACATCTTGAAAATCAAATTTTGGGTAAACCCAAAAATAAGGAAGAAGCAATGCAAATGCTGAGTAATATGAGTGGAAAACAGCATGATGTTTATACAGGAGTTACAATTTTTGATGATAAAAAATCTCTAAGTTTTACGGGGCATTCAAGGGTGTTTTTTCTTGAATTGACAAAAGAAGAGATTGATTATTATATTGAACGATGTAAACCTTTTGATAAAGCTGGTTCATATGGCATTCAAGAGTGGATTGGCTATGTGAAAATTGACAAAATAGAAGGTTCTTATACCAATATAATGGGACTTCCTATGGAATTAGTTTATGATCAAATATTGAAATTTTAATAAATGAGGGTCTATAAATTTGGAGGAGCATCCATTGCGACAGTGGATAATATTAAAAATGTATGTAGCATTATAAAAGATGCTGATGAGAAATTGATTGTTGTCATTTCAGCGTTAGGAAAAACAACGAATGCAATTGAAAAAATCATTTATTCTAAGGATAAAGATGAGGCTGTAAATATGTGGGATAAGTTATGTGAGAAACATAAACACATGGCAAAGGAGTTAGATGCTGAAGAACATGCTGTTCCTTTTCTGAATGAATACCAAAGTGAAGGTAGGGAGTTGATCTATAACTATTCAAGAAGTAATAGTGATGAATTTTACGATCAATTAATTTCTAAAGGTGAGTTAATGTCGACAACCATTGTGGTGGCTAGGCTTTTAAAAGTGGGACTTTCGTCCAAATGGTTAGACGCAAGGAAAATGTTTCGTTCAGATGAGCATTTTCGTTCCGCAAATATTCAATGGCGAGAAACCGAATTATCAATCCAGGAGGCAATAAATAAAAACACAGAAAAATATGATGTGCTGGTGACTCAGGGGTTTATTGCTAGTACGCGAGATGGAAGAACGGCTACATTGGGTAGGGAAGGATCTGATTACTCTGCGGCAATTATAAGTTATTGCATTGATGCTGAAAGTATGTCTGTGTGGAAGGATGTGCAAGGAGTGCTTACTGCTGATCCAAGGAGGTTTCCTAATGCAAGCTTGATTCCACAATTGTCTTATACGGAAGCAATAGAAATGACTTATTATGGAGCGCAAGTAATTCACCCTAAGACCATACAACCAATTCAGCGAAAGGAAATACCTTTAAATGTTAGGTCTTTTGTTCATAGAGATCTTAATGGGACAGTAATAGATAAAGGAGGAGGAGCCTTGTATCCGCCGATGATAGTAGTTGCTGATAATCAATACTTACTTGAATTTAGGTCAAAAGATTTTTCATTTATTGCTGAGCGGCATTTGTCTATGCTATTTAGAAAGTTTAATCATTACAGAATTCGGGTGAATATAATGCGTAATACTGCTATTAGTTTTATAGTATGTGTTAGTGCCGAAAGGGAAAGGTTAAATTTTTTGAAAGAGGAAATGGCTTTCGATTTTGATATCAAAGAAACTGGAAATTTGCAGATGATGACGGTTAGGCATTATAACCAATCTACTATTGAATTTTTAAAGCAATCAAAGGAAGTGCTATTTGAAGAAAAACACGGAATTACCTATCAAATGGTTGTTGCAGATAAATAAAAAAAAGCCTAGTATTTACACTAGGCTTTTTTGTTTTATCCTTCAAAAGTAAGGATTGTTTTTTCTATAATATCACAACATTCATGAATCTCATCTTCTGTTATTACCAAGGGAGGTGCAAATCTAATGATATTGCCATGTGTTGGTTTCGCGAGTAAACCATTGTCTTTTAATGATACACATATGTCCCATGCAGTAGAACTGTCTTCATCGTCGTTTATAACAATAGCATTAAGTAATCCTTTACCTCTAACTAATGTGACAAGGTCAGATTTATCTGCCAGTTTTTGCATTCTATCTCTAAATACTTCACCAAGTTTCATTGCATTTTCAGCTAGATTTTCATCTTTTATTACTTCTAATGCTGCAATGGCTACTGCACAAGCAAGAGGGTTTCCACCAAATGTTGATCCATGTTCTCCTGGTTTAATACACAGCATGATATCATCATTTGCTAAAACTGCTGAAACTGGAAAAACACCACCTGATAAAGCTTTACCTAAAATAAGAATATCTGGTTTTACTTCTGGCTGATGTCCACATGATTTTTCACAAGTACAGTTGCCACAAGTAGCTAATAATCTACCAGTTCTTGCAATACCTGTTTGCACTTCATCTGCTATAAATAACGCATTATGCTTTTTACATAATTCTGCTGCTTTTTTTAGATAACCTTCGTCTGGAACAAATACCCCAGCTTCTCCTTGGATAGGTTCTACTATGAATCCAGCGACATTTTCTTGAGAAAGAGACATTTCTAAAGCTTCTAAATCATTGTAAGGAATAACTTCATAGCCAGGCATGTAGGGTCCAAATCCGGTTGTGCTGGAAGGATCTGTAGAAGCAGAAATCACTGCTAATGTTCTTCCGTGGAAATTGCCTGAAGCAAATAAAATTCTCGCTTTATTAGTAGGAATACCTTTTTTCTCATAAGCCCATTTTCTACATAGTTTCAAAGCTGTTTCCACGGCTTCTACTCCAGAATTGATAGGTAAAACTTTATCATATTTAAAATACTCACTCATGTATTTCTCATATGGACCTAATTTGTCATTATAAAATGCTCTAGAAGTTAAAGTCAAGGTTTCAGCTTGTTCTTTTAATGCTGAAATTATTCTTGGGTGACAATGACCTTGATTAACAGCACTATAAGCAGATAAAAAGTCAAAATATTTTTTGCCTTCTACATCCCATACATATACTCCTTCACCACGTGAAAGGACTGCTGGTAAAGGGTGGTAATTATGCGCCCCATATTTATCCTCTATACTCATCAGTTCCTGAGATGACATCGTCTTTTCCATATCTATAATATTTTGAGTTTTTATTTTCGTAAATATACAAAGTTCTAATTCTATTTTATTGCTAAATTAGTAAACAGTTATTGGAACATGATTATTGTAAAATTTCATGCAATAGGATAACCTGTTTTATTAGGCTTACGCCCAAACTATTATTTATTACATAGTTCGCTTTTTCCTTTTTCAATTCTTGATCCATTTGCTTTGATAATCGATCTATTACTTGTTCACGACTTACGTTTCCTCTTTTCATGGAGCGTTCTATTAATAATTCTTCTGGAGCATATACTAGTAAAACTCCATCAACATATTTTTCAGCTTCTATTTCAAAAGTAAGTGCAGATTCTTGTATGGTATATGGTGCATTTTGCTCGGCTCTCCATTTTAAATAGTCTTTTCTAACAGCTGGATGTACGATTGCATTTACTTTTTCTAATATGTCTCTGTCTTTAAAAATGATACTTGCCATTTTGGCCCTATCTAATTGATTTTTATCATTGTATACATCATCTCCTAATAATGATTTTAATGAATTAATCAGTTCTTGATTATTGCTCATGAGTCCTTTCGCTCTAGCATCACTGTAGTAGATGGGAATGCCCATTATTTCGAACACCGAACACACAGTGGATTTACCTGATCCTATATTTCCTGTAATTGCATAATGTTTCATAATCTTCTATTGATATTCAAAACTTATATCACTAATTTCAGTTTCTTCATCTATATCTTCCAGCGGTCGACTTAATAAATTAGCTTTCACTTTACGTATCTGTAAATCTGATTCAGATGCTCTTAGTTCCACTCTCATTTTGGGGGGGATAGTATATTCGTTATCTATTATAGAAATAGATAAAGTTTTTAATATATCCTGTAGGGTGCCACTGTAACGAAAATCATATTCTATCATACAATCTGTAGTATCGTATTTGATTCGCATCTCAGAATCATTCATACAAAGTTCTGCAGCAGTCTTGTATGCCTTTGTTAAACCTGAAGCACCTAATTTAGTTCCTCCAAAATATCTTACAACTACAACAAGTATATTATAGCACTCATTTGAAAGGATTTGATTGTAGATTGGTAAGCCAGCAGTGCCTCTTGGCTCCCCGTCATCATTAATTCTATACTGATTGCTTTTGGGCGAAAGCCTGTAAGCATAGCAGAAATGTCTGGATTTAGGATGTTGTTTTTTGAGAGAAAGTAAAATTTTGTCAAGTTGATCTAGATCTTCAAAAATATAGCTAAATGCTATGAATTTACTTCCTTTCTCTCTGTATTCTCCATTTCCTTCATTGCTTAATATTTTGTATTCGTCCGCTCTCATGAATTTAGAATTAGAAGAATACAAATAACTCCTAAAGAAAATCCTAACCATTGGAATTTATTAAGTTTTTCTTTGAAAGCTAAAACTCCAACAATAGCAGAAACCAAAATGATCGATACATTGATGATAGGAAATATTTGACTTCCTTCATATCCTTTACTAATAAGTACAAGTAAAAGATAAATAGTAAAGAAATTAGGAATACCCAGAATAATTCCAGCAAGTACATTCTTAAATGAAAATTTCAATTTGCCCAAAATATATCCACCTATTACAATGCTAGCACCAATAATCCCTGCTATTCCGAATAAAGAAACTACAAAACCAATATCCGCTTGAGTACTATAGTTTTTAGCTTCAACATAAAATAATACCGCTTCAATTATTCCAGACAAAATCAATGTTGCAAGAAAAAGATGCCAATGTTTTCTCATCCCGTTCTGGATATTCATGTCATTTTTACCTTGCAGATTTACTAGGATAATTGACAAGAATGCAGCAATGAATCCTATTATTTTGAGGGCATTTAGCGATTCAGAAAAATACCAAAGGGTAAAACTAACTGAAATAACAAGTGACATTTTTTGTGCGACACTTGCTAATGTAACACCTATATTTTGTACAGTTTTTGCAAGTATATTAAAGCCAGAGATGAATAGTAGGCCTAAAACAATCGAATAAGGAAACCAAGGTTCATGTATCGATTCTTTAGATAAGGGGAAACGCCCTAATGTTATAGAACCTACCACCATACATGTGAAATAGTTAAAGACTATTGCCTGAAACGTATCGACTTTGTACGTTTTGAAAAGTCGAAATATCACAAATAGGAGGACATTTACCGAAACTAATAAAGCTAATATATGCATAAGTCGCGAAGATAGAATTATCGTTTCGATTACTGCAACGGAAAGCAAATATTTTCATCATTAACTCCCTATTAACAAAGATTATAAATAAATGCAATTTACTTTGCTTTGGGTTTAACCCAAAAAGAAAAGAAAAGAGTCTTGATAAACATACATTATGAATTCAACTTATATATTATATTCGCACAAAAATTAGAATATTGAGTCTAACACTTAAGCAATATAACGCCGAACTGGAAAAGTGTAAATCCATGTTTTTAAATAAAACAAGGGACTATGGCACAAGTTGGAGAATATTAAGACCAAGTTCGCTTACTGATCAGATTTATATAAAAGCTGCACGCATTCGTAGTTTAGATGAAAAGAAAGAAGCAAAGGTCGACGAACCTATAGAAGATGCTTTTCAAGGAATAGTGAATTATGGAATAATGGCATTAGTGCAGTTAGATTATCCACTGGATTCGTTAGGAAAGACTGAATGGGAATATGATCAGGCGGAATCAGCTTACACTAAGTATTCAGAGAAAGTTAGAGATTTGATGATGCTAAAGAATCATGATTATGGTGAAGCGTGGAGAGATATGAGAATAAGTTCTATGAATGATTTAATATTGATGAAACTTATGCGGATAAAGCAAATAGAAGATAACGAAGGAGAAACTATTGTTTCAGAAGGATTAGAAGGTAATTACATGGACATTATAAATTATGCAATGTTCTGTCTTATAAAATTAAATAATTAAAATAAAAGGATATGTCAATTACATTATCTGGCTTGTTAACTGGAGTAGGAATAGCTGCTGTGGTTTTTACGCTTCTTGTATATTTTTTAGTAAAAAAGCCTAAGCATCTATGGATGGCTTTTATTCAAGCTTATGTTGGTATATTATTCCTGTTTTCTGGTTTTGTGAAAGCAGTTGATCCTTTAGGGACGGCATACAAAATGGAACAATATTTTGCAGAATTTGAAGGGGCATTTTCGTCAAGTTGGATGTCTTTTTTAGCACCATTATTCCCAGTTCTGCAGAATTTTAGTGTTAGTTTTTCCGTCATTATGATTGTTTTTGAGATTGTGTTAGGATTAATGATTCTATTTGGAATTTATAAGAAATTTGCGACATGGGCATTTTTCTTGTTGATCTTGTTGTTTACATTCTTGACTGGATTTACTTATTTGACTGGATATGTGGGAGATGGGGCGACTTTTTTCAATTTTGCTAGCTGGGGAGAATACAAAGATTCTAACATGAAGGTAACGGATTGTGGTTGTTTTGGAGACTTCCTAAAATTAGAGCCAATCACTTCTTTTTTCAAAGATGTATTTTTATTGCTTCCAGGACTTTTATTTATCTTTTTTAGAAAGAAAATGCATACAATTATAGAAAATAAAGCTGCTTTCTGGCTTAGTGCTATATCAACAGTTTTAGTTACAATTTATTGTTTTAGCAATTATATATGGGATTTGCCACATACCGACTTTAGACCTTTTCACGAAGGAGCTAATATAAAAGCAGAAAAAGAAGAACAGCAAGCCATTTTAGGTTCGGTACAAGTTGTAGGATTTCTAATGCAGAATAAGGAAGATAATAATAAGAAAATGGAAGTGTCTATGGCGGATTATTCTAAGTATTCAGATGAATGGGAAGTAGTAGATCAAATTAAAACGGAGCCTATTGGTAAGACTGACAAAATCAGTGAATTTGAGATGAATGATATTAATGGCGATGATGGAACGTATGAACTTATTGATCATGAAGGAAAAAATGTTTGGATTGTTGCATACAAATTAAAAGGAAGAACGGAAAGGTCTACAGAAACAGTTATAGATACAATAACAATGATTGATCCTGAAAGTGAGGCTGGTACAACAAAAGTAGTTTCTAAAGAGATAGAACATGTAGACTATCAAGCAGAGAATGACTATATGGAGTTGTACACCACAAAATTGTTAACTTTTACAAACAAAGCGAAAGAAGCAGGATATGAGATTTTCTTTCTTACAGCAGGCGTTTCTGCAGAAGAAGCGAAAGATTTTATAGATGACACTGGAATAGAAGCTAAAGTGTTTACAGGTGATGATATTTTGTTGAAAACTATAATTAGATCAAATCCTGGTGTACTTATTATGGATGACGCTACTATTAGAAGCAAATATCATATCAGAAAGCTTCCTGGATTTGAGGAGATTTAGAAATAAATTATAAATTTTTATAATATTAAAAAGAGTTTAGTTAATATTGCAAAGAATACATAATCCAAGTCAATGCTGAGTAGAAGAGGAATTCGGATAAAGGTCATGAAAGTCCTATATGCAGTGTCAAGAGACGAATCTCTGACGAAAAGAAAAGCTTTTACAGCTTATGATAAATCTATATCTGATACCTTTGATTTGTTTCTTTTGTGTTTGTATGCCTTTATAAAGGTTACTAGAGTTTCTACAGAAGATGCAGAAAAGAGAAAAACAAAATATCTTCCATCTGAAATAGATAAGGATTTTAAGCCTACTCTTTATGAAAATCCCATTATTCAGGGGATTGAATCTTCTAAATTTTTTAATACTAGAATAGAGAAACTTCTTTTTCCTTCAAAAGTAACTAAGGATTTCTGTAATACTGTTTATTACGAATTCTTAAAGGAAGAATCATATCAAAACTACATTCAAAGTGAAAAATCTGATCAAGCTCATCTTGATATCTTGTTAGAGCTTTTTAGATTTTGCAGAAAGAATGAGTTCTTTAATGATGTGATGGAAGAGAATTATGTCAGTTGGATTGACGACAAAAGCGTTGTCGTAGGCACTATCAAAAAGGTGTTAAAATCTGATACTTCAAATGAGAATTTGTTCGAAACACATCAACCAGATGATTTAATAGTAGAAGATTTTGGTAAGAACCTGCTGAAGTTGACTTATGAAGAAGAAGAAGAGTTACTAGAATTAATTAAGCCAACTTTACAAAATTGGGATCATGAACGATTAGCAATACTCGATATGATACTTATAAAGATGGCTATTATAGAGTTCTTGAATTTTGAAACAATACCAGTGAAAGTATCATTAAATGAATACGTAGATATTTCAAAAATTTATTCTACTCCTAAATCGAAGGAGTTTATTAACGGAATTTTAGATAAAATATTAAAGAGTCTTGATTCTGAAAGTAAGATAAAAAAAGAGGGTAGAGGTCTACTAGAATAATTCTAAAAGCATCATTTTAAGGTGATATATAGTCATACTTTACAGAAGATGTTCAGTTCAAATATGTTAATAGGGGGATAC
>CAZSKA010000139.1:0-10635 GCA_964607315.1 uncultured Saprospiraceae bacterium
TGTATAACACTAGTCAAATAGATTAATTATAGACCTTATAATGAATTATTTATATAGGTTATTTGTTTCATGAGCATAAAAAAAGCTGATTCGAAATGAATCAGCTTTTTTTTTATCTTAGAAGTAGTAAATCACCTTCGAATTTCTGAAGATTTCCATCTGGATATCTCATTTCTATATAGAACATATATGTTCCTCCTGGTTGATCAACATTGTTAAACTCACCATTCCATCCAGCTTGAGTTGCACAATCAAAATCAGTACAATCGAATACTCGTTGACCCCATCTATTGAAAATTCTAAAGGCAAGAATATCTACATTACTCATTCCTTCTCCTAGGTCTACAATTCTGAATACATCATTAACTCCATCGTTATTTCCAGGCGAAAAAGCATCAGGAACATCAAATCTAGGATCTGCACAAATGTCTACAGTACGAGTATCAGAACATCCTTCTGAATCTAAAACATCAATTGTATATGATATATTTAATTGTTGATTATTCTCATCACTTGGGATATCTACTACAATTGCTGGTAGATTGCTGAATTCTTCAAGTATATCTCCATTAAAAGTCCAAGTGATATCTGAACCTGGAGGTAATGGTGGCTCAAATGTTGCTCCAATATTTATTATATCACTATAGAAGAAACAGTCGTTTTCAGATAAAATAGAATCAGGTGTTATATTTGTCTGAATAGAATATGGACTATTGTTTATAGATAAATCACTTGAATAAGTATGCAAGCAACCATTAGTATCTGTTAACTCTACTCTAAATGTATTGCTAACTAAATTAGCTACATCAATATCAATAACAATATTTTCTTGATTAGAAAGTCCTGGTAATAGATTATTACCATTAAACCAGTCAAAAGTAAATCCAGGTTGTATTCCATCATTTAAGAAAAAAGAAAGTTCTAACGAACCTTGGAATTGTGGACAAACTTCACCAGGAAGTATTTCTAATCCTCCAGGGAAAAATGGTACTAGCACCTCAGCAGAACCATTTACAGGACAGCCCTCTATTTCTGCACTAACTGTTACTTCGGTTGAATTTTGAATATTCTGTAGAGTAGTCATTTCACAGTCTTCACAAGTGAATTCTCCACTAACAGAACTGGACCACATGATATTTTCTATTTCATTATCAGAACTAATATCAAAATCTACACTTTCTCCAGCACAAACAGTAATCTCATCTAAATTTAACTCTATCATTGGATTTACTACATTTATGGTAATGGAATCCATTACAACACATGCTCCATTTGTAGTTGTTCTTATATAAGTAGTTGTATCTATTGCATTTAATCCAACATTATAATTGTTTTGAGAATCTTCAACAAAACCGGTAGTTACATCCCACATATGTTGTATTAGAGGGAAATCACCTATAAAATATCCAGGAGAAACAAACGTAAGCTCATCTCCTAAACAATAAGGATCTCTGATTGGTATTGCAGAAATAGTCATGTCAGGTAGTGAATCTACAAAAACTATTATAGAGTCAAAATCTTGGCAAGCTCCATTATCTATTGATACAAAATATTGTGTTGTTACCGTAGGATCTGCACTTGCATTATTTCCAAATATATTCAAACTATCTCCTGGTTCCCATGTAACGATACCGTCTAAAGGATCAATGAATGTTGTAAGATCAATACTATCTCCTAAACAAATTCTAGCGGTATCACCTTGTTCAATCTCTATTTCATTTGGAGTTATATTAATTGCAAACATAAAAGTATCAGCACAGAAATTATTTTCACTAAATGTAATAGCTGTATATTCTATGTCTTCATTAGCAACTACTGTTGTAAATGGATCTGTTGGATCCTCAACATTAGTTTCTGGATCGATAGAGAACTGTGTTCCGAAAATGAATTGTTGCTGGAATAATTGTAGTTCTTCTCCTTGACAAACTATAGTGTCTTCAAAAATTGGTTCTAATAAATCGTAGTCATCAACCTGGATAATTGCAGTATCGGTTGCTACACATCCTGCTAAATCTACGCTTACTACTACGGTGAAATCATTTGAAAATGGGGGGATATATATTGTAGTATCATTCAAGGGTTGCTGTGGTTGTGTAAAACTATTAGTTACATCCCATAATAAATTACTACTGTTTACATTATTTATAGCAATTAAATTTACAGTATCACCTTCACAGACCTGAAGATCATCAGTTTGAATAGATACTTCAGGTTCTACCAAGTTTATAAATATACTATCTCTTCCTATACATTCTTCTGATGTAAATGGATCAATTGTACCTGTAACAAATACCCAACCATTAAATCCTGCATTTACTATTGGATTACTAACAAATGGATTGTTGAATGCATTGAAGGGTTCCCATACATATGATGTCGCACCTTCCACTTCTAACTGTACTGAATTTTCTGCGCAAGCAATAATAGTATCCATTTCAGATACTATCTCAACAAGTACATTTTCTCTAATTGGTATAACTAACTCATTAATAACAATTTCTCCACAACCAAAATCTCTTGATAATGAAATAACTATTGTTTCTTCTCCTTCAATAATGTCATCAGCGAAAACTTCAATTGGAAATTTTAATTCAGTAACACCTACTCCAAAAGTAATGATATTAGGAATGTCCAGAATATAATCATCTGGGTTTGTCGCTGTACCAGTTATATTAATAATATAATCTGTCGCTTGGGTTAATGCTTCATCTATTGTAATAAATACAGAATCCGTAGTTGTTGAAAGACATTCTTCTACAAAATAATCTAAACCTGATGCAAAACTTGTCTCTATTTGAGGAACTCCTGAACGTATTTCTGAAATGAAAACCCCACTATCAAATGAAGAATCTCCTCTATCTGCTACTGCAAATTTTAAATGATATGTTGAACATGGCAAAGTCACAGCGGTTGCCGTTAAGGATTTTTTATTGCCTAAAAATCCCGATGTTATACCATCGTATTCTAAGCTTAATCCATTATTGTTATCTCTATAATACTCCCAGTTATCATCATTGTTAACCGTATTTATTTCTATGAATGTCTCAGTATTTGGGATGACAGCCATGTTCTGTTGGTTGTTGATCTCAGGTATACCATCAATCCCTGGTCCACTTATTAATAATGCAAAAATATCGTTGAAATTCGAATTTACGAATTCTGGATATTCTTCTGAACCAAAAATATATTCAAACTCTATATTTTCTGAAAAAACTAATACATCTACTTCTACAATACAAGCATCATTCGAAGTGGCTCCATTTCCAAATAAATCCGAAAGGATATCTAAATCGTCATCTCCATCATTTCCATCTCCAACTACATCCCCTGCAGCCGTACTAGTATTCGGACCAATAGCATTATTTGGAGAACCAGATGTTAATATTAATCCTCTTTCTAATCCTAAGTCAGTTGATCCTCCATTACTAAACGTTCCATATGCTTGTCCATCACAAATTATAGTATCAACTGTTACTTGGGCAGTAGGGGTAGAAATCGCGTTTTCAATAGTTTCTGCCATAGCCCCAATATCAACACTTAATGGAAAAACTGGTTCACAATCTGTTGCTGAACAAAACCAATTCGCTTCAAATCCCTCAAAATTCACTCCTGCATCAGTTGTAAATTGTATGGTCATACATGAATCCGCTTGGACTCTTAAACAAACTCCACCACCACTTTGTCCATCAGATCCATCTATCGATAAAATCTCATCTGAATTAGTGTCAGGTCCATTAAAAATTGTAATTACATCTCCTCCTTCTTCAATATTATAATAGGTGAAATCTAATGTTAAACAATTTGTTATCTGAGAAGGACAAATTGTAAATACATTGTCTTCGCTATCTCCATAATTTCCATCAGGTCCTCCTGAATCAAACAATGTTCCTGTACAAGCCGAAGAAAATCCATCTGTAATGTCGTTATCAATCAACTCTTCTACACAAACTATAAAATCTCCTTCATCTGATTCATTCCCAAAATTATCTACTCTTATAAAGTAAACTGTGTTGGGAGTTAAGTTTTCAAGATTAAGTGAAAGTGACCCTTGATTTAAATCACCTACCGTACAACTATTGAAAAACAAAGAGTTTTCACCGCAAAATCCTCTATAAATAGCAAATTGAACATTGTTCAATGCATCTGAATTTGGGCCATCAATTATTCCAGATACAGTAACTGTATAATCTACAATTTGAGCATCTGTTGTAAATTGAAACCACACATCATTTGATGGAGGAAAACTCGCAAAACAATCCGGTTGATTATTGTTACCAATATCAGTAGGTGTTGAATTGATATTCGTGTAGGGTAAACTATCACAAATAGGTGCAACACCTAAATCTATTATACCTGCACAATCATCGTTTGCGGGTTGAGCATAGCTGTTGTAAGAAAGTAGTAGTAGAAAGACTAGACTAAATATATATTTCATCGACATTCAATAAGTTCTAGATAAGTTTGAATTAACTTTATTAAAGCTAAATATAGAACCATTTTTCATGGTTCTAAGTACAATAATAAAAGAAATTACTTTAAAACTTTAATGAATGATTGTCAATTACAATCTGCTAAGTCATTTTTTACTTCTGTAAGACTATTATAATCTTTGTTTTCAGTAAATTTCCAGTCTAGAAAATTTTTGATATTTACAATATCTATATCACTTAGTATATCATTGCCTGGCATCTCTGCAGCGTAAGTTAAACCCTTGTATTCCAAAGTGTCGTTATTCCCATACCTGATTATACATACAATTTCGTCTCTATAAATTGCATAAAGCTCTTCATTTATGGGAGGATATAATTTTCTAAAACCTTCACCTTCTTTACCGTGACAGTTACTGCAATGATCGGTATATAATTGTTCTCCTTTCTGATATGGTGATTGGCAACTGGCAAGAAGTAATAAAATTAGAATACTACTAAGAAGCTTCATATTCCTTTAGTAATTTCTGGATATCTTCTTTGAATTTCTCCACTTCTTCCGAATCTGTACCATCTGCAAATGATCGAATTCTTCCTTCTTTATCAACTAAAACTATTTTGCCTGAATGATTTATTCCTCCCGGAGCCTCATCGTCTTCAAGGACAATATTAAAATAATTGCCTGCTAGGTTATGCAGTTCCTTTTTTTGACCGGTTAGTAGATTCCATTTTGGACTTTTAACTTCTAAATTTTCGGCATATAATCTAAGTGCCTCTATGGAATCTCTTTTTGGATCCAGTGTAAAAGATACTAGATGTATGAGATCATTATCAATATGCTCATCATAGATTCCTACCATATTACTCATTACAGTAGGGCAAATTGTAGGACATGTAGTGAAGAAAAAATCTGCAACTTGAATTTTTCCTCGGTAATAATCTTGACTCACTTCCTTTCCTAATTGATTTTGGAAAGTGAAATCATTAACTGTGTGATGAACTTTTTTTCCATCTATTATTTGGGTTTGCCCCAAAAAAGGTAAGGATTTATTTTTGTTGCATGAGAAAAATAGTGCTGAAAGAAGAAGTAGGCAAAAGGTATACCGCATGTGACTTTATATTTGTTTTAGGTTGGAAAAACTATTCATACCACGAATTAAAACCTATTGCAAATCTAATTGTTTAAATTTGTATATCACTGTTGTTGATCGATAAAGTTTATTAAATATACCCAGCGTTTTATGAGGAAAGAAATTTCTATAATGTGGTTCCGTCAAGACCTTAGGCTTCATGATAACGAAGCATTGTGGGAGGCAAGTAAGACGGCAGATGAAATGATTCCTATTTATGTATTTGATGAAAGAGTTTTTAGTGGTAAAACAACTTTTGGCTTTCAGAAAACAGGTCCATTTAGAGCACAATTTATATTAGAATGCGTTGAGAATTTAAGAACGTCACTGCAGAAAAGAAATCTTGATTTAATTGTAAGAGTAGGAAAACCAGAAGAGATTATTGCTGACCTCGCGAAAGAACATTCTGCTTCATGGGTTTATTGCAATAGAGAAAGAACAGAAGAGGAAGTAAAAGTGCAAAACCACCTTGAAGCAAATCTTTGGCAACATGGTATTGAACTAAGATATTCGCGAGGTAAAATGTTGTATTATACAGCTGATCTTCCATTTCCTATTTCACACACTCCAGATGTATTTACCACTTTTAGAAAAGAAGTCGAACGATTTATTTCTGTTCGTGAACCGCTTGCTAGTGAGCGAATGCAACTAAAACCACTTCCTAAAGATATCGATTCTGGGGAAATGCCAAACTTGAGGGATTTTGGGCTTAAGCCCAAAGAAAATGAAAATAAAATACTTAAGGGAGGAGAAACCGAAGCATTGGCTAGACTAAGATATTATCTATGGGAATCAGATCATATTTCTAATTATAAAGAAACAAGAAATGAACTCTTAGGTAATGATTATAGTACGAAATTTTCAGCTTATTTGAGTCAAGGATGTCTTTCTCCGAAAAAGATTTATTCTGAAATTAAAGCTTATGAAGATGAGCGTGTCTCTAACGATTCAACATACTGGGTAGTTTTCGAATTATTATGGAGAGACTTCTTCAGATTAATGGGAAAAAAGCACGGAAATTCAATTTTCAAAATCAAGGGGACTAAAAATGAAGGAAATCCAGTTGATAAAGTAGATTGGGATGTTTTTAATGCTTGGTCCAATGGGGAAACAGGTATTCCTTTTATTGATGCTAATATGAAAGAGCTAAATGCAACAGGCTTTATGTCAAATAGAGGAAGGCAAAATGTTGCAAGTTTTTTAGTCAATGACTTAAAGTTGAATTGGTTGATGGGGGCAGAGTATTTTGAAAGTTTACTGCTCGACTATGATCCTTGTAGTAATTATGGGAACTGGAATTATATAGCAGGTGTAGGAAGTGATCCTAGAAACGATAGATATTTCAATATTTATTCGCAAGCAAAAAGATATGATCCTAAAGGTGAATTTGTGAAAAAATGGATTCCTATTCTTGCAAAATTACCAGAAAATCAAGTGCATTTACCTAGTAAGATTGATCAAGGAGAATTAGAAAAAGCTGGAATAAATGTAGGTGTTAATTATCCACAGCCTATTATCAATACTTCTAAATGGAATTAGTCATTGATGACAATTCTATAGGGCTCATCTTTTATTTTTACCTTAAGAAATGACATTAATTTATTTCGATCTACTTTAGAGATTTTACGGTCTTTATTAAAATCAACAATAACAGTGTAAGTTTCATTTGCTTCTTTATCACTGCTTCTTTCTGATAATTTACCCGTAAGAACAGATGAAATTTCAGGAAATAAAGCTTTTAATTCTTTGTCTATTTCTGCTGTGAAGCTTGAGTCAATTACCTGTTGGGCTAACATGCTTATACGCAAGTCTTCTGCCTCCTTCTCTTGCTGAGCTATTTCTAGAATCTCCTGAAATTTCTTTTGATTACTCTTTTCTAATGAATTAATCTTCTCTAGATTAACTTCGCTAGAGTTCATAATAATAACATTCCAGTTTTCTAGTCCACGTTCATTTAATTTCTTTTCGTAAACAATCTCATCCTGAGGCGTAATTTCATTGTTGTAAACCTGTATAGCTAGGGTAGAAGTACTATCGTTCTCGTATATTTTATAGCTATCGATATAAATTTCATTCTCACCAAAATCATTGGCGAAAAACTCCTTAATAGTATTTTCTGTATTTGTTTTCTGTAACGATTTAGCTAAAATGAAAAAGCTAGGAATAACCATAAGTAAACCAAAACATAAAACCATAAGTCTATTTCTATATCGCTCTTTTTTCTTCAGATATCTTCTATATGGGAATCTTAAATAACGAACAATTACATATGTAGATATAGAAATAAAACTTGTATTCATTATAAATAAATAGAATGAATTAAGAGCGAAATTCCATTCTCCATTTGCTAAACTATAACCCGTTACACATAATGGCGGCATCAATGCTGTTGCAATTGCTACTCCTGGTAAAGTAGTGGAAATATCTTTTCTCGCAATGGATATTATACCAGCTAAACCTCCAAAAATAGCTACGAAAACATCGAGAGTATTCGGCTCTGTTCTAGATTCTATTGAAGATGTAAAGTCGCCAAATGGTGTAAGTAGAAAATATACTGTACTAGTTATTACTGCGATTAAAATTGCTGCTGTAAAGTGAATAAATGACTTTTTTAATACTTCTTTATCATTTATCCCTATCCCTAAACCTATTCCTAGAATCGGTGACATTAGAGGTGAAATTAACATGGCTCCTATGATCACTGCATCGGAATTTCTATCTAATCCTATAGAAGCTATGATAATAGAGCACATTAACATCCACGCATTTGCACCTGCCATGGATTTTTTATCCTTGATTTCCTGAATGGCTCCTTTTTTGTCAACCCCTTTTTTCAGGTCAAGAATTCCAAAGAATAGATTTTTGATATAAGCTAAATCATATGATTGTTTAACTTCTCCTTCTTCTGGATTGTTGTTTGTTGGTGTTTGCACTGCCATATTTAATGCTTAATTAAACCATCTTGCATCATTAAAATGCGATCGCTCATCTTTCCAATCTCGTTGTTATGTGTAACTACAACAAAACTTTGAGAAAAATCATCTCGCATTTTCTCAAATAATCTGTGAAGTTCCTCAGAATTTTCTTGATCTAAATTGCCAGAAGGTTCGTCTGCAAAGATGATGACAGGCTCATTAATAAGAGCTCGCGCAACTGCTACTCTCTGTTTTTCTCCTCCAGAAAGTTGACCTGGTTTATGGTCGAATCTTTCAGAAAGACCCAGATAATCAAGTAGTTCCTTTGCTTTTTCTTTGTAAAATCCGGAGCTTTCTTTAGCAATGTACGCTGGAATGAGTACGTTCTCTATAGCTGTGAACTCATTCAACAAATGATGAAATTGGAAAATGAAACCGACCTTTTGGTTTCTAAATTTTGCAATCTCTTTCTTATTTAATTTATCAATGTCTTGATTATTTATCCTTAAGCTACCATTATCTTTGTCGTCTAATGTACCAAGTATCTGAAGCAGAGTTGATTTTCCAGAACCAGATTTTCCCATTATAGAGACAATTTCTTTTTCATAGATGTCAATATCTATTCCTTTTAAAACTTCTAAACTACCAAAGGATTTTTGAATGTCCCTTGCAGATAAAATTACATTTTCCAATATTCTAGAAATTTAGTTTTTTGCTTAAATACTGAAATTCAATTTGTTATAAATTGATTTAGTATTTATATTATTTTTTTTAGTAAATAATTAACATAATTGAAAATAAAAGCGTTTCTATTAAAGTTTATATCATTGTCGAGATCAAAGTTAACTAACATGACTATAACAACCTTTATTTAATCAATATTAAATATTTGTTATTTATAAGTAATTAGCGAATTCTTTTTTCGACAATTAAAATTTTGCAATAACTTTGTACCCAATATCTGCCAACTACTAATCTTATATGAAGATACTTCAACTGTGTAAAAAATTTCCATTTCCGTTAAAAGATGGCGAATCTATAGCAGTAACCTATCTTTCTAAAGCTTTACATGAATTAGGTTGTGAAATGACGCTTTTATGTATGAATACAAAAAAGCATTATACAGATATTAGCACTTTGCCTGAGGATTTTAATCATTACAAAGAAATCTTGGTAAGTGATTTAGACAATTCTATAAAACCCATTGATGCTTTCAAGAACCTTTTCTCTAAGGATTCTTACCATGTTTCAAGATTCGTTTGTTCAGATTACGAAAAGAAATTAGTAGAACTTTTGAATACTAATACATATGATATTATACAACTTGAAACACTTTATTTAGCACCTTATGTTGATATAATTAGAAAACATAGTGATGCACTAATAACAATGAGGGCGCACAATGTAGAACATGAAATATGGGAACGCATCAAGAACAACACCAAGTTGCTGCCTAAAAAATGGTACATTTCTTATTTAACTAAGAAGTTAAAACGTTTCGAAATAGAGAAACTGAATGACTATGATTATTTAGTTGCCGTAACTGATAAGGATTTAGCTAAGTTTAAAAATTTAGGATATAAAAATGGTGCTGTAGCTTCACCTATAGGAATAGATATTTCAGCTTATAAAGGAGACTTGGTTGAAAAAGCAGTCGATTCTATGTGTTTTATTGGTTCTTTAGATTGGATGCCTAATTTAGAAGGTGTTGATTGGTTTATAAAGAACGTGTGGGAAGGAGTTAAGAAAACTAATAAAGAAATAGAATTTCATATAGCGGGAAGAAATACACCTAATTCTATTCGTTCTTTAAGTGATTCAAGACTTAAAATTCACGGAGAAGTTCCATCAGCCATTAACTTTATAAAATCTCATCCTATCATGCTTGTTCCATTATTCAGTGGTAGTGGTATGCGAGTAAAAATTCTAGAAGGATTAGCTCTTGGTAGAGTAGTTATAACAACTTCTTTAGGACTTGAAGGAATAGATGCAAAACATAAATCAGAAGTATTGATTGCTAATACTCCTGAAGAATTTATTGAATGTATCCAGTTCTGTAAAAATTATCCAAATAAAGTAAAAGAAATCTCTACACGAGCAGTGACTTTTGTAAAGAAATATTATAATAATCACCAAAATGCACACGATTTAAAATCTTTATAT
>CAZSKA010000140.1:0-10561 GCA_964607315.1 uncultured Saprospiraceae bacterium
GAGCTATTCCGAGTATTTCTAACGAAGTAATTGTGCTAATAAAATTTAAAATAAGGGAAATTCTAATACAGAATCGGTGTTATACATCTATAAAATAGCTCATTATATTTAATATATCTCCCTTCGTCATAAGACCAAATGTAGAGAAACAATCGAGAATTTTCAATCTTTAGTTTACTTGTATATTTTGTAAAATCAATGTGAAGGTTTTCATATTTCAACTTCAAGCTCTTCCCTACTTTTACTTTACGCAAACGAAAGTTTCTATTATTTAAAATCTTGATGTGCGAGATATAGATTTTTTTTGATCTAGGTTTTGGAAGTCTTCATATGATTTGACATGTTTTTTTCTTCCTATGTAAATCCAATATATTCTGTGGTAATAAACACTATCAATAACTAACTTATTTGATTTTTGATCAGTGCTCAACAATATGTTATTCTTAGTTTGATTAGCATCTCTTTTTTCTGTTTCAATCTTTTTTCTTCTTGTCAAAAATAATTTATTCGCATCTTGTGAAAACTTAGAACTTGATTCTATAAGGATTTCATTTGAATCCGTTTTAAAAGCAGTATTGAAATCACCGATGAAATTGGCAGCCAAGCAAGTCTGGAAAATATTAACCAAGGAATCTTTAAGGGCGAAACTTAATCTTAAACATTCATCAGAAGATACATAGACATTTTGATGTCTATTCTTATGGGGTAAACTAAGTATATTACAAGTATCCTTTTCATTTAGCAACCTATCTCCTACTATCTTTTTTAGAGGGACAACATGTTCGCTTGTAATGCTTTTTTGACAACTTGATTCCCTGAAAAAAAGAGAAAGCAGAAAGAGTAAAAATATCTTAAGATGTACAGTGTTCATGGTGAAAATGATCTAGTTCCACACTAAGTAAAATCTTTTTAATGAAAACCAAGTAGCTTATCCCGACACTTAATAAACTCCCTACACAATCCATTCGAATAACATCGGACTGTTATTAATATGCTCAAAATTGATTCGCTTTTCTTTCATTCGGGAAATAAGCGAGGAAAAATCATCTTTGTTTTTAAGCTCCACACCCACTAATGCCGGACCAGTATTCCTATTGTTTTTCTTCGTATACTCAAAATGCGCTATATCATCTTCCGGCCCTAAAACACCTAAAAACTCCTTTAACGCACCAGCTCTTTGGGGAAACCTAACAATAAAATAATGCTTCTTGCCTTCCCATAATAATGCTCGCTCCCGAATCTCCTCTGTTCGTGCAACATCATTATTCCCGCCACAAATTACCACACCTACATTCTTACCTTTAATCTGGTCCTTATACTGTTCTAAGGCAGCAATCCCAACAGCTCCTGCAGGTTCTGCTACTATAGCTTCATCATTGTATAAATTTAGAATGGCAGAGCAGATCGCACCTTCTTCTACCAATACAAAATCATCAACATGTTCTTTACAAATTTCAAATGTCTTCTCTCCTATTTGCTTTACCGCTACACCATCAGCAAAACCATCTATGGAATCCAACACAACTCGCTTTCCTTCTTTCACAGATTGATACATAGCTGGAGCACCTGCCGCCTCTACTGCTATCACTTTGGTATTAGGGCTAAGCATTTTTATATAACTAAGAATGCCAGATATCAATCCTCCACCTCCTACAGCAACGAAAAGAAAATCCAGTGGTTCCGCAGTTTCTTCCAAAATTTCAGAAGCAATCGTGCCTTGACCGGCTATCACCAAGTCATCATCAAAAGGATGAACGAATGTTGAACCATTCTCTTTTTGCAATTTACAGGCTACATGATACGCATCGTCAAAGGTATCTCCTTCCAATATAACCTCTACCTTATCCTTTCCAAAATGTCTGACCTTCTTCACCTTCTGACTAGGAGTTGTAGATGGCATTACGATTGTACCATTTATGCCCAAGTGAGCACAAGCAAATGCAACACCTTGCGCATGATTACCAGCACTTACACAAACAACACCTGCTTGCAATTCCTCTTTAGATAAGGATTTAATTTTGTTATAAGCACCTCGAATTTTAAAGGATCTAACTACCTGTAAATCCTCTCTTTTGAGCCAAATATTACAGTCGTATTTTTCGCTTAAATTATAGTTCTTGATATAGGGACTCTTTAACACTACACCGGTCAACCGCTGTTGTGCCTTCTTAATCTCTTCTACAGAAATTAACACATCCGAGGTGCTTATAACTTCCATTAAATATTAATCATTTTTTGGTCTAAGCGAACGAACAGCTCTTCCAGCTTGCCACATTTCACTTTCACGTAATTCCTTTAATTCAGCTTCTAACTTTTCTCTATAATCAGACTGAGAATTTGTATCAATTGATCGTTGAGCTTCCCTTCCTGTCTCTACTTCTTCATATAATTCAGCAAAAACTGGAGCAGTTGCATCTCTGAACTTCTTCCACCAGTCTAATGCACCTCTTTGAGCAGTTGTACTACAATTTGCATACATCCAGTCCATCCCATTTTCAGCAATCAAAGGATAAAGTGATTCTGTTGCTTCTTCTACTGTTTCATTAAATGCTTCAGATGGGCTATGACCTTTACTTCTTAACAAGTCATATTGAGCTGCGAACATACCTTGAACAGCACCCATTAATGATCCTCTTTCACCAGTCAAATCACTATAAACTTCCTTCTTGAATGTAGTCTCAAATAAATATCCTGATCCAATACCAATACCTAAAGAAGTCACTCTTTCTCTTGCCTTTCCAGTCTTATCTTGGAAAACAGCAAAGCTTGAATTCAAGCCTTTTCCGGCTAAAAACAATCTTCTTAGGCTTGTTCCAGATCCCTTTGGCGCAGCAAGAATAACATCTACATTATCAGGAGGTATTACACCAGTCCTTTCATTAAATGTCACTGCAAATCCATGTGAAAAATATAAAGCATCACCTGCATTCAAATTAGATTTAATAGTAGGCCATACCTCAATTTGAGCAGCATCACTTAATAAATACTGAACAATAGTTCCTTTTTGTGTCGCCTCTGCAATAGGAAATAATGTTTCACCTGGAATCCATCCATCTTGAACAGCTTTGTCCCAAGTCTTAGAGTTCTGTCTTTGCCCTACAATTACATTAAATCCATTATCTCTCAGATTTAATGCTTGCCCTGGACCTTGTACACCATAGCCAATAATTGCAATTGTCTCGTTTTGAAGATTTTGCCTTGCTTGATCTAAAGGTAATTCTTCTCTAGTTACAACGTTTTCTTCTGTTCCGCCAAAGTTTAATTTTGCCATTTTTGAATTCGTTTAATTGTTAGTTATACCATGTAAACTATACATGTTTTAATTTGTGATTTTATTATATTCCTACTCTGTATGAGATTTTCTCGTCGAGTACGTCTTTATTAAAAAATGATTTTATATCTGTTTGTGGAGTGCTAATTGCTACTCTTCCTGAACTTGCAAATTCTAATAATGGAAGTGGACTTAATTCATTAAATAAGGCTTGAATCTCCTTCTTGTATCCAGTTTTCTCTACTACAGCAAAGTCTTTTTCTATCCTTAAAAATCTTGCATTATGTTCTCTTACTATTTTTTCAGCATTTCCATTAGTCATAGCTGAAGTAGGAATTTTAAACAATGCTAGTTCTTGAAATACTACTTCTTCTTCATAATGATAACACGCCTTTACTACTTCCACTTGTTTTTCAAGTTGTAAAACCATATTTCTAATTTTCTCTTCATCGTCTTCCACTAAAAGCGTATATCTAAAAACTCCTTCCACTTCACTTTCCGAAACTGTTAGGCTTAGAATATTAATTTTCCTCCTTGAAAACGCAGTACTTATTTTATGAAGAATTCCAGCTCTACTCTCCGAGAATATCGATAATGTCAACTTTTTCATATCTTAATTTTGTGGTTTTTCTAATATGATATCACTAACAGATGCACCAGATGGAACCATAGGAAATACATTGTTTTCCTTCCCCACTCTTACCTCTAAAAGGTAGGGTCCATTGTGAGCCATCATTTCTTTAACTGTATGCTCTAAGTCTTTCCTTTTATCTACTAATTTACATTCTATTCCATATGCCTTAGAAAGAAGCATGAAATTGGGATTTATCATTTCGGTGCTAGAATATCTTTTATCAAAAAACAATTCTTGCCATTGACGAACCATTCCTAGAAATTCATTATTCAAAATGACAATCTTTACATTAATCTGAGTTTGAAGGATGGTTCCTAGCTCCTGAATCGTCATTTGCACCCCTCCATCACCAATAATTGCAATAACATCTCTTTGAAGTGCTCCAAATTTTGCTCCTATTGCTGCTGGCAAACAAAACCCCATTGTTCCTAATCCACCTGAGGTGATAGAAGAACGTGTTTGTTTGAAGCCGGCATATCGACAGGATACCATTTGATGTTGCCCCACATCTGTTACTATGATCGCATCATTATTTGTTACATTATTTAGATGCTTAATGACTTCACCCATGGTTAATTCAGTAGACGATGGATTCAATTCTTCTTCAATAACTTTTTCATATTCCTTTTTGTAATAGTCTCTAAACTTCTGAAGCCATTCACTGTGATTATTTTCTTTAATCATTGGCAAAAGGTGTTGAAGCACCTCTTTTGCATCGCCTAAAACTGGATAATGTGCATGTACATTCTTACCTATTTCTGCTTTATCTATCTCTATGTGAACCACTTTCGCTTGTTTCGCATATTGCTTTAAATCCCCAGTCACTCTATCGTCGAATCTCATCCCAACGGCAATAAGTACATCACATTCATTGGTTAACTTATTTGGACCATAATTACCATGCATTCCTAGCATTCCAACATTCAGTTCGTGATCGGTTTCTAAACCAGATAATCCCATTATCGTCCATGCTGTAGGTATATGTGCTTTCTCTATTAATTGCTTTAATTCTTTTTCGGCTTCCGCCAAAAGGACGCCCTGTCCCAATAACAGTAGTGGTTTATTTGCTTCGTTAATGGTTTCTGCTGCGGCTTTGACCTGAGTTAAGTCGATGTAGGGAACAGGAATATAAGATCTAAATCCTCTACATTTTTTATAAGAAAAATCAAAAGATTCAAACTGTGCATTCTTAGTTATATCGATAAGAACGGGTCCAGGTCTTCCAGATTTTGCTACGTAAAAAGCTTTCGCCAAAACGCCTGGAATTTCAGCAGCATAGGTTATTTGGAAATTCCATTTAGTTACAGGCATAGAAATTCCTATAATGTCCGTTTCTTGAAATGCATCTGTACCTAAAAGGTGAGCAGCTACTTGTCCAGTGATACAAACTAAAGGCGTACTATCAATTTGAGCATCTGCTATCCCAGTTACAAAATTAGTAGCACCAGGCCCAGAAGTTGCAAAACAAACCCCAACTTTCCCAGAAGCTCTAGCATAACCCTGCGCAGCATGAGTTGCACCTTGTTCATGTCGAGTCAGTATATGCTTTAGTTTATCTTGATAACTATAGAGTTCATCATAGATGGGCATAATTGCACCACCAGGATAACCGAAAATATATTCAACTCCTTCATTCAATAAAGCTTCTAGAACAGCTCTTGAACCTGACATGTGAGTTGTTTCAGATTTAGAAGTGATTTGTGATTTTACTGATTCCATATTTAAAATTTATCGGTTAAACAGCCAGTAGAGGCTGAAGTAACTATATTGGCATATTTGAACAAGCTGCCTCTACTCACTTTTAAAGGAGGAGGATTCCACTTTTCTTTTCTCAACTTGAGTTCTGTATCAGAAACATGTAAAACGATGGTATTTGATACTGCATCGATGCTAATTTCATCACCATCTTGTACTAGAGCTAAATTTCCTCCTACTTGTGCTTCAGGAGCGATATGACCTACTACAAAACCATGAGTACCGCCACTAAATCTGCCGTCTGTAATCAAGGCTACCTCTTTACCAAGACCAGCGCCCATTATTGCGGCAGTCGGTTTAAGCATTTCAGGCATTCCAGGACCACCTTTAGGACCTTCATATCGAATGACAACAACATCACCTTTAGAAACTTCTCCCTTAGCGATTCCTTCGTTGGCTAGGAATTCACCTTCAAAAACTTTAGCTTTTCCTTTAAAGAAGCTGCCTTCTTTTCCTGTAATCTTAGCAACAGATCCCTCTTCAGCAAGGTTGCCATATAGGATTCTGATGTGTCCAGTTTCTTTGACAGCTTGGTTTACAGGAAATACTATCTTTTGTCCATCTTTTAGAGAAGGCACATCGGCTAAATTTTCAGTCATAGTCTTGCCAGTAACAGTCATACAAGAACCGTCAAGCATGCCTTCTTGCAACATGAATTTTAAAACAGCAGGGACTCCACCTACATGATGAAGATCTTCCATCAGGTATTTACCAGAGGGCTTAAGGTCAGCGAGAAAGGGAGTTTCTTCTGCTATTTTGGTGAAATCATCAAGCGAAAAGTCGACTTGAGCGGCATCTGCAATCGCCATCATATGTAGTACAGCATTCGTACTACCTCCTAATACCATGATAAGCCGTAAAGCATTGTGCAAGGAAGACTTTGTAACAATGTCCCTAGGTTTAAGATCGTTAGTCAACAAAGAATCTATTGCTGCTCCAATGCCCCCATACTCATCTGTCTTATCTAAGCTAACAGCAGGATTCGACGAATTGAAAGGCAAACTCATCCCCATTGCTTCTATAGCAGATGCCATTGTATTTGCAGTATACATACCTCCACAAGCACCAGCTCCAGGACATGCATTTTCTATAACTTCTTGAAATTCTTTTTCATCAATTTTACCAGCTACTTTTTCTCCCCATACTTCAAAAGCAGATACAACATCGAGTTTTCTACCTCTTAAACAACCAGGAGCAATTGTACCACCATACATCAATAATCCTGGCCTATTCAATCTCAACAAAGCCATCAAAGCACCTGGCATATTTTTGTCACATCCCACTATAGTGACAAGAGCGTCATAGCTCATTGCTTGTACAACGGTTTCCATACTATCAGCAATTATATCTCTTGATGGTAAAGAATATCGCATTCCATAAGTCCCCATAGAAATCCCATCACTTACACCGATAGTATTAAATATCAATCCAACAAGCTCTTGTGCATCTATTGCATTTTTAACACCTACAGCTAAATCATTCAGATGCATATTACAAGGATTTCCTTGGTAACCTGTGCTTGCAATTCCTACAAATGGTTTAGCTAAATCTACTTTGTCTAAACCAAGAGCATGTAGCATCGCTTGAGCTGCAGGTTGAGATGAATCTTGAGTTACTTGTCTACTAAATCTATTTCGCATAATTAATCTTAGGCATTAAAAAAGGGCTAATCTCCAAAGAAGAATAGCCCTATTTTTTTTATATTAATAACTATCCTTCCTCGTCAAGCAATGACTAAGATTGAAATAATAATTGATATAATAATATTGAAAATCATACATCAAAGCTAGAATGGGAATTTAGAATTGCTTCTATTATTCATAAAAAATAATAATAAAAAAGTAGTAAGCTCTTATCCAAACCTCATCTATTTTAAAATCATATTTCGAATTATAACATAAAACCCAAACTTTATTTCAAAAAAACAAATTGCATCCTTACCAATAGCAACATTTTTTTAAACACACAAAGAGTGAAAAAACATTAAATACGAACGCTCGTTTGCTACTTCAAACACACATTTCAATAAATAAAACTTTATAAAAATGAGCTTAAAGGGTTGGATTTTTTTGGGTTAAACCCAAAAGGTAATTAATTCTTGGTCTTCGGTGGATAAGGTAGAACTGTGCCGTAAAACATTGCCCACAAATGATGCTTTTCACCTAATGCCCAAAACATTAAGTTTGAAGGTTTAATTTCCCAATCTACAATTCCATTATAAGGCAATTCTGATACAGTACCTTCGTTGATACGATCGTAATTATCTTCAAAATATTTTACTGCAGCATCACTTGGCAATCGATCCCTTTCGCTACACATAACATTCCACATAAAATAAAATAAATTCCAGCCTCCTTCTAGTCTTTCTATGGTGCTTCTGTAATATGAAGGCGGTAAATTTTCATTGTCAAGATGTTTTTCATCCCAGTGAGTAATTTTTGCCCTTGTTATGTCTTCAAATCCTTTTTCCTTTAGATTTGCTATTTCACCTAGTCCGTTTATACAAACATCTATCATAGGTTTATACACATTATTCCACAGAGACTGAATAAAATTAAGTCCAGGTAAATCAACTAAATTAATTGCCTTATCTACAAAGAAAAAGGTAGATTCCAAACCTTTGACGGGGCCGCTTAAATCTGATCCAGCATTCCCTACATTATCATATACCGTATTTAAATGTTGGGCAACTTCTAGCACTTCACTTCCCTTTTCAGCGAGAGAGGTCATCTTTCCACTATACCCATCAAGCTGTTTCATCAATTTAGAATTGTTTAAATCAGGAATAATATCTTTGGCCAAATCTCCCATTTCTTTCCCCTTACTGTTATAGCCATCCATTGCTTCTATCAATTCAGAAATATTCTTTATCATTCCTGCATCAGAATTTTTATAAGCCTCATGCATTGCATTTTGAATTTCTTTTGACTGAGAATCTATTGGTTTAAAACCTGCAATACCATTATATTTTGATTTTGCAGCATTTTTTATGGTATCAAAATTAGGCGTAAAATGAGTTTCAAATTGTGTTGCTAGTTTAGACAATTCCTCTTTGTCTTCTTGTTCTAGCTCGGCAGAATTATCATACTTCTTCCAAATTTTCCCCGTCAATAGGAGCGTATTTTTCGTTTCTAATTCTAAACCACCAATGTCACCAACAATATCTTCACTATTATTTATAACATCCAAAACCTTATATCCATTTGTTCTCAGTTCTCCTAAAGAGTCCTTTGCTTGTTTAGCAGTCAATACACTTTCCATATCAAAAGGCATTTTTACGGCATCACCTTCTTTTTGACCTTTACCGTCGGAAGCTTTTGTTTCTTGACTTGCTCCTGATGAAGAAATACTAAAGGGAGGTGCTGTTATACTACCAGATTGTTCTTCAATTTCATAAATTTCTGTATTAGCTGAAGAGGAGGAATTATTTTGATTTAAGTTTTGCGTTTCATTATCGTTAACTGGTCCACCCATTGCTTTTTTGCTACCAAATTATGACAATAAATAATCCAATAATACACCTATATGGGTGAACAAGAATCCTATATCCATTATTGGATCAAGAAGTTTATTTTACTATAATTTGATCTTGCTATATTTTTACTTTTTTTTACTTTGGGCTTAAAGCCCAAAAATGATACATCACAAAAAAATACTTATTTAAAAAAAAACTATAATCTCTGGGACGAATACGAAACTTAGGGAGTCTAATTTATATCAATTTGATTATATTGCACTCAGATTGTATATACTATTTAGCATCTTGAGATACATCCACCTAGAAAACAAACCAAGTTTTAAACCAATTAAACAATTTACAAAATGAAGCATAGAGGTCTATATATTCCTTTTATCCTAAGCTTTTCATTTATATTTCTTTTTGGCTGTATGTCAAATATTGAGCAAGTCATCCCCGGTAATGAATCATTCTCCACTTCTGGCATTTCAAAAATCAAAATTGAAAATTACATAAATCGTTTATTTATAGATATTATAGGAAGGGGTCCTACAGATGATGAAAAGTTAGTAGAAGTAGAAAGACTAAATGATGCAGATCTAAGTGAAGAAGCACGACTTGATCTGATAGATAGATTAATGACAGATGATACCCCCAGTCTAAATGAAGGCTCATATCTAGAAGCTTATTCCAACAATCTTTACTTACTAGCAAAAATTCGATGTTTAGATGGAATTTCAGATGCTGAAATTCATTTCAGAAAAGTAAATGATCTAGAGACAACAATAGAGCAAGATTCAATAAGTCAAAACTGGGAAAGTTACTACAAGGGATTGAATGAACTACGAAAATATAGATGGATGTTTGATTCGCCGAATCAACTTATTAATGGAGAAATAGCATACCATGAGATGTATGCATTTATTGTTAACAATGGTTTCTATGATGATCTAAACATGAACTCGTTTAATTTCATTAATGCCACATTCGATGAATTATTATTCAGATTTCCTTCAGAACAAGAATATGACAGAGCCTTTGAAATGGTAGAATTTGGAATGCTAAGTACCATTTTCGGTGAATATGGAAATAGTAAAGAAGATTATATCGATATATTGATAAACTCTACCGCAATGAGAGAGGGAATGATTAGGTGGGCTTTCCAAGTATTTCTGCAAAGAGAAGGTTCTCCTGCAGAGGTAGCTACACTCCTCGAATCGTATAAAATAGATGCAAATATAAATCAAGTCATAGCGAAAATTTTAGTAACTGATGAATATGCCAACTTCTTTTAAATCAATCTTCATAGCTTTTATTGTATTGACTTTCATATCTTGTTCAGAGGAAGTATATAATATATATGATGTAAACGCTATAGAAGTATTACCGGTAAATGCCGATAAAAACAAAGCAAAAACAGATGCACAATATGTATCTATAGTTT
>CAZSKA010000141.1:0-10522 GCA_964607315.1 uncultured Saprospiraceae bacterium
ACGTTTTTTAACTCGAACTAGAAAAATTAAGTATCAAAATTTTATACGACATTTGAAATTAAATTGGTATAAGATGTGAACTGAAACTTGATGTTTCAGATGGGAGGCAACAAAGAAATTTTATTAAAAAGATATGGGGCATTATGGCGTTAAAATTTGTATTGTTTGTATCTTCAGTTTTTTCTAATCTCTTTCCCACTTCATCATCCGAAAGTAAAGTTTAGGTTTCTACCTCTTTATCTGTAGTTGGGTATATTGTTGTTATACATTCATTTTTTGCATTATTTTGGGTTTAACCCAAAAATTAAAAAAACAAAGCTCATTAAAAAGCAGCTTTAATTATTTATTTGGGTCAAGCCCAAAGAGGATTAGAGCTACGTTTTATCTATTCCCTTTAATTGTACCACATCAGCAGGAATCTCTATTTTGTTTAGTTGAAGTGCTCGTAGCACAAGGCTCATTGCCTGTGTTTTGATTTCTGTAGAACTAAAGGATTTATCAAATGTATTTATCCAATATTGTATGGTTACTAGAATCGCAGAATGTTGGAATTCTGAAAGAGAAATAACGGGTAATTTTTGGTCTTTTATGATTCCTTCTATATTATTCAGAACATCATAAATAATTTTTCGAGTTCTTTCTATGTCAGAATCATAAGCGACTCGTATTTGGAATTGGTTTCTCATGAAACCATCAATGGTATAATTACAAAGAGGGTTTTTGAGAATCTGCCCATTCGGAATATACACATCCTTGCCATCAAATGTCTTTATATGGGTTTCGCGAATGTCTAATTCGGTTACACTGCCTACATTACCAAGTGTTTCTATAACATCTCCTACTTTGAATGGTCTTTTAAATGCCATAATTACACCTGCAAGGAAATTCTCTGCTATGTCTTTGAAAGCAAAACCTACTATAATAGCTCCTAATCCGAGACCTCCAAGAGCACTAGCTGCAATTTTAGCGAGTCCAACAATATATAGGGATAAGAGTATGGCAATAACTACGTTGAAAATCTGGAATATCTTATTAAAGAAATTTACTAATAATTTATCATCAGCTTTCTTCGCTATGAATTTCATTAATTTTATACGAATAAATCGCATAACTATTAAAAAGAAACTGACAACTATTAATGCTATTAGTATTCTCGGAATTAAGATAATCAACTTATCATAATAAAGATCAAATTGATCAATTAGGTCATTTATTATCTCCATTTCAGTTTCATTGTTTCAAATCAAAAGTATTATTATACACTCAATATCCAATAGAAATATGTAAAATAACGTGAATATATTTATTTGAATATTTATTGTGCTACAATTAATTTCTTTATACTTCTTTTATAAAGGAATTAAATATGATAAACCCGCAATATGCAATAGAAAATCTATTACGCTTGAAATGCTTTTGAAATAAAAACTACACCAACTTTTGCTTAATCTCCATTACTTGTAGCGCCAAAGGAGTTAGTGGAGACTAAGGCTGTGTCGTCACAAGTTAACACTAAAGCGTCACAGGTAATGATTTATTCACAAAAAGGTGTTATTTCTTTGGCATTGCAAGTCTTACGCCTTCCAAAGTTCTGATTGTCGAACAGGCAGAACGAAGTTCTATTGCATAATGGTAAATTTCAAAAAAATCTTCTTGTTCAGAATTTCATAGTGTCCTTATGCCGTTAAATTTTAGTAAATTTGAAGTACGGTCTACCGAGCGATCTTATGAAAACCCCCTCTTACCTTCATTATTGCTGATTCTATTAATCTGTTGTTGAACAACTTAAAGTAATACAAGTATGCAAATACCTGAAAACAAACCACCCTTACTATTACATAAAGAAGGCTTAGAAGATGAATCCAATGGATTAATCTATGAAAAATATACCCAATATAGTTCAGGAAGAGCAAATGCAGTAAAAGTATTTGACAATGGTAATTGTTACAAGATTTTAAAAGGCAAAAAAGCAGAAATAAAAAGTGATTTAGTTAAGTGGAAAAAGAAAGGGATTTTAACTGAACAAAGAATTAATAAAATAAGAGATGTCCTACAAGGCGAAGCTATGGATTACATAGCGTCATCAAGTCAAAAAAAACATGACCACCCTAATAGCTATAGTTACCATTACTTTTACGAAGATGGTCAACATTTCGCTTACACAGAAGATCAACGCTTTCGATTTACTCCTAAGTTCGTTCGAAAATTAGAAAAGTTGTTGGAATTTTAGTCCTTTTTGTAAAACCTATTTATTTCACTATTATTATGATTGTCATAACTAATTTCACATGACACTTTCACATAACGCTCCTACATACTTTTAGAAAAATCATTATTGCAACTACCTAATTAAGCGCCTTTATTGTGCTCAGTCAACAGTCTAATCACAAGATAAACCACGGGAAAACCTACTACCCACTTCCATTTAATATCAGCGATAAAATACTCTTCATTATATAAAAAAGGTGTCGTTTCCATGATGAAGATTGCTACCAAAAAAATGCCAGTCTTAAATACAAATTGAACTACATAGTTGCGGTAATCTATCTAATTAACACCAATTTAAGGTTATTTCGAAAATTAAAATCACACTATTTTTCATCGCTCTTTTATAGGCTAATTTAGATATGAATAATTTTTGTCAATTTACACATCTTTTTATTTAATCATTTGTTACAAAACCTGTAAAAATAAAACCATCGATATGTATTAAATCACTTTATGCATTTCAAGGGAACAATACACTAAAATTACAAATGGAGATAAGGAAAATTATAATTAGTATAATTGGTTTAGGAATTATAGCAGGAGGCTATTTCTACTGGAGTAAACTAGCTGCAATCGAAAAACCCCAAAGACCTAAACAAGAAAAAACAATACCAACTGTTTTCACTAAAACTGTTGCAAACACTACTCTTCCAGTACAAATTACGGCCAGTGGTAATCTATCAGCACGTGATAGAATAGAAATATATACAGAAGTTCAAGGTATTTTTGAATATAGCTCGCGAAGTTTTAAACCTGGAGTTTATTACAACTCAGGCGAGACCTTGCTCCGCATAAATAGCGATGAATCAAAAGCGAGCTTACGCTCCCAAAAAAGTGCTTTCTACAATCAAATAGTCACTATTCTTCCCGACTTACAATTTGATTATCCAGAAGCATTCGATAAATGGAAAAATTATGCCAATGCATTTGACATGGACAAACCAATTAGTGAACTTCCTGAAATAACTAATGAAAAGGAGAAGCTTTTTATCGCTGGAAGAAATATTCCATCTGCTTGGTTCAATATAAAAAACATAGAAGAACGTCTTTCTAAATTCAATGTATATGCACCATATAATGGTATCCTTATAGAAGCTAATGTAGACAAAGGAGCTCTTGTAAGACCTGGACAGAAGCTTGGCGAATTTATCAGCCCTAATGTTATGGAGTTAGAAGTGGCTGTGAATTCTGCTTATTCTGAATTCCTAAAAGTTGGTAATACCGTGCAACTTACCACTGTTGATGGAACAAAATCATATGCTGGAAAAGTAAGCAGAATAAACAACTTAATAAATCCCGCAACCCAAACTATCCAAGCATATATTCGTGTTTCTGGAAAAGGGCTTAAAGAAGGTATGTATCTAGAAGCTCAGTTAAATGCGAAAGAAATCACAGATGCTTTTGAAATCTCTAGAAAACTATTAGTTGGAAATCAACAAGTTTATAAAGTGCAAGGAGACTCGCTCTTCCTTGCCACTATTACCCCTGTACACTTTACAGAAAACACCATAATGGTTAAAGGGCTTGAGGATGGTGAACTTGTATTAGATAAAAAGCTTCCAGGTGCCTACAATGGAATGAAGGTAAAAATTTATGAAAATTAATTTTGGGCTCTAGCCCAAAAAAATAATGTAAAAAGTCATATGAAAAATTTCATTTCATTCTTTATAAAATACCCTGTTGCAGTTAATATTCTATTAGTTGGAATCGTTGTTTTTGGAATCTTTGGTTTTTACCAGACCAAGTCTTCCTATTTCCCTTTGGAAGATTCTAAGTTGATTTTTATTAATATCGTTTACCCAGGTGCATCTCCTGCTGAAATAGAAGAAGGGGTTGTACTAAAAATAGAAGACAACTTAAGAGGAATAGTTAATATTGATAGAGTCACCTCTGCATCTAGTGAAAATAGTGCACAGATTACAGTAGAGACGGAAGAAGGATCCGATATAGATGTTGTGCTTGCGAATGTAAAAAATGCGGTTGACAGAGTACCTTCTTTTCCAGTAGACATGGAACCTCCTGTTATAGCAAAACAAGAAAATACGAATAGGGGAATTTCCTTTGTTGTGACTGCTGACAATGTTGATTTAAAAACATTAAAAACGGCAGCTCGAAAAGTGGAAGATGACATACGAGCAATACCTGGAATTTCGCAAATAGATGTAACAGGATTTCCGGAAGAAGAGATAGAAATAGCAGTCAAAGAAAAAGATATATTAGCCTTTGATCTTACATTCAATGAAGTGGCTACAGCTGTTAGAAACACCAACATTATTACAACAGGTGGAACCATCAAGACCAATACCGAAGAATACCTTATTCGTGCTAATAATAGAGCTTATTTCGGAGATGAACTTGATTATATTATTGTAAAATCAACAGCGAATGGTCAGATTGTTCGATTAAAAGACGTTGCGGAAGTAAAAGATAAATGGTCTGAAACTCCAGATCGTTCATTTTTTAATGGTAAACCTGCAATAGAGTTAAATGTCAATGTAACAAACAATGAGGATTTGATATTAACTACGGACAACATCAAAGAATATATAGAAGAATACAACGACCGGAGTGATAACATCAAATTATATGTTAGTTCCGATGCATCAATAGGACTTAATGACAGACAAACTTTATTGGTAGAAAATGGAATTATTGGTATTATTTTAGTCTTGCTTTTTCTTTCCATTTTCCTAAAACCCAGTATTGCTATTTGGGTAGCAGTTGGTTTGCCATTTTCCTTTTTAGGCTTATTCATATTTGCGCCAAGCTTTATGACTATAAATGTGATTTCCTTATTCGGAATGATCATAGTGATAGGAATTTTGGTGGATGATGGAATTGTAATTGCAGAAAATATTTATGATCAATTTGAGAAAGGGAAATCGAAATTAGAAGCTGCAATTTATGGAACTATTCAAGTTTTCCCTCCTATTGTCGCAGCTATATTAACCACAATTATCGCTTTCTCTACTTTTTTATTTTTACCTGAAAGGCTAGGTTCTTTCTTTGGTGAGATTGCCAAGGTAGTAGGTATAATACTTCTCATTTCCTTGATAGAAGCCTTCCTTATTTTACCAGCTCACCTCGCTCATTCAAGAGCTTTAAATAAAGATGCCAAACCTTTTATATTAAATGTGTGGGCAGATAAAGGAATCGTTTGGATAAGAGATAAATTATATGTTCCTTGTTTGCGTTTTATTTTAAACAATCAAATATTTGGCATTGCTATTCCTTTAGCTCTACTATTCATTACGATTGGTGCTTTTCAAGGTGGTATAATACGTTCTTCATTCTTTCCTACTGTCGCTTCGGATCGTGTTTCCATCAGTCTGAACATGCCTGAAGGTACGAATGAAGGAATAACAGATTCTCTCATTACTATAATAGAAAATGCAGCATGGGAAGTAAATGCAGAGCTATCTGAAGGCTTACCTGATAGTTTACATCTAGTAGAAAATACGATTAGAAAAATAGGACCTGGAACATCTCAAGCTTCCGTTACAATTAATCTTATTTCAGGAGAAAAAAGAGATGTACCTGCATCAGATATTTCAAATGCAATTCGGACAAAAGTAGGACCTATTTATGAAGCAGAAAGTGTAGTTTTTGGGTCTGGAAATGCTTTTGGTGGGGCGCCTGTATCTGTGTCCTTAGTAGGAAATAATATCAATGAATTAAAGGCCGCAAAAGAAGATCTTAAACAAAACTTGCAAAACAATGCTAGACTTGCAGATGTCACTGACAATGACCCAGCTGGAATAAAGGAAATTAATATTGCGCTGAAAGAAAACGCATATTTGCTTGGTCTTAATTTAAATCAAGTTATGTCTCAAGTTAGATCAGGATTTTTTGGTGAATCAGTCCAGAGGTTTCAGCGAGGTAGAGATGAGATTAGAGTGTGGGTGCGCTATGACAGAGAGAATAGAAAAAGTATAAAGAATCTTGATGAAATGCGAATTGTAACTCCATCAGGAAATAGAGTTCCATTAACTGAAATAGCAAATTACGACATCGCTAGAGGAGAGGTGGTTATTAATCACTTGGATGGAAGAAGAGAGATCAGAGTAGATGCAGACTTGAAAGACCCTAAAGATTCGGCACCTGAAATATTAGAAATATTAAAAAGTGAAGTTGTTCCTGATATACTAAATAAATATCCTAGTGTTTCACCTCTTTATGAAGGTCAAAATAGGAGTTTTGCAAAAATAGGTACAGCTTTATTTACTGTGTTACCTATTATTTTACTGCTCATGTATGCTGTAATAGCATTTGTGTTCCGTTCATATGGACAGCCTTTATTATTATTTATTTTGATACCTTTTTGCCTTGTCGGAGTAGCATGGGGACACTGGATTCATGGACAAAGTATAAATGTTCTATCAGCATTAGGGATTGTTGCATTGATAGGAATTCTGGTGAATGATGGACTGGTCTTGATAGAAAAATTCAACTTACTTTTAAAAGATGGATTAAGTTACAGGCAAGCAATGGTGGAAGCTGGAAGATCTAGATTTAGAGCTATTTTCTTGACATCCTTAACTACAGTTGCCGGTTTGGCTCCTTTAATATTCGAAAGAAGTTTTTCCGCTCAGTTCCTTATTCCTATGGCAATTTCAGTGGCATATGGAATTGCTTATGCAACCTTTATGACCCTTTTCATTTTACCATTGCTACTAGCGCTTAAAAACACATTGAAGGTACACGCACTTTGGCTTTGGGAAGGTAAAAAACCTAATAGAGAAGATGTTGAACGTGCAATAATTGAACAAAAAGCGATTAATTAAAAACACTAATTGTTGTAAATATATTCAGATGAATAAGAAGATGAATTGGGTATTGATAAGCTGTTTTATGATTTTTGGGCTTAAAGCCCAAAGCCAAGAAATCCTTACACTCGATCAAGCAAAAGAGATAACCTTAGCTAATAATTTCGGCATTAAAATTGCTCAAAACAATGTCACCATTGCCGAAAACCAAACAGATAAAAGCGTCAATGGCTTTCTTCCTACCGTCACCGCAAATGGTGGAATAAATAGTAACTTTGGTAGTTCTACCCAACAATTTAACAATGGGAATGAAGCAAATGTGAGCAATGCTTTTAACTGGGGATTGTCTGGTTCAGTAGATGCAAATTACACTATTTATAATAAAGCAAGAGCCATTAGTCTAGAGCAACTTAAGGAATCTTTAGACGCAACAAATCTTACTTTAAGACAAACCATAGAACAAAGCTTACTGAATGTTTATAGCAGCTATTATGTGGTTGCACAACTATCAGAAAATATAGGATTATTAGAAGAAACTTTATTGGTTTCAGAAGAACGTAAGAAACGAGCGCAATATGCCTTAGATTTAGGACAAGGCAGTGGTTTAGCTGTATTAAATGCGCAAGTAGATATTCAGCGAGATAGTGTAAATCTATTAAATGCAATATTGAGTTTAGAAACGGAGAAACGCAACTTGAATGTAGCAATGGGAAGAGATACAGACATTGCTTTCGATGTTGAAAAAGATAGTGATTTGACAAATGTAGATACATTAGAAAGTTTAGTTGATAAGGGCAAAATAGAGAATATTTCCATTCAGCTAAACCGTCAAAATCTTATCGTAAACGAATATAATTTAGATCTCATAAATGTGGAGAACAAACCTACTTTATCGACTGGGCTCTCCTATTCAGCAAATTTTTCCGATAATGCCTCAGGAGCATTCATCACGCAATCTAGCTCTAATGGATTCGCGGGAAACATAGGCGTAAACTGGACAATTTTTGACGGAACAAGGAGTATTCGTCGTCAAAATGCTGTCCTTAATTTATCTAACCAAAAACTCCAAATTGATCAACTTGAACAACAAATAGAACGAGATATTATAAATACTTGGAATAACTACCAAAATGACCTTTTCGTTATTGGCGTACAGGAAAAAGCATTAGAAACTAATCGTGAGAATTTTATTAGAACAGAGGAACAATTCAAACGCGGCCAAGTGAATTCCATAGAATTTCGTCAAGCACAATTGAATCTGTTAAATGCCCAATTTAGCTTAACGAATGCAAAATATTCAGCGAAGATTAGGGAAATACAGCTAAAGCAATTGGTAGGAGATATTATGAATTAGAGAGGTTGTAAAATCTATAATTTTTCGCTTCTATTGAAAATGAAAGCTGTATTCATTTTTCCTATCGTTTTTCTAATGCCAAACTCAAGACCTCCGTTATATAGATACTCATTGAAATTACCTTGAACAAGAGATCTTAACTGGTATCGAAATGAAGCTTGCGCAAAAAGTTGTACTTGCTCTCTAAACTTATAATTCATTCCCACAGATGCAATAGACAGTACATTAAAATTCCTATATATAAAAGATTCCTGATTAAAAATCATATTAGTTGTTATTCTAAAACTAGCATTACTATTCACTAAAAACTGCGGTGCTACACCCATTTCGAAAAAAGGAACGAATTTTTCTTTCTTGAGTTCATATCTTGCCACTATGGGCAGTTCAACGAAATAGAAATCATAGCCAATTTTTGGGTTTTCATTTGAAGTATTCCCTGCAAATCCTCCCATGCCATCATGTTGATTCGGAAACTGAAAATTGCCAGTATCAGTTCTATAGCCGAATCTCGCAAAGCGAACACCTGTTTTAAAATGAAAATTCTTAGCTAATAAACGATTATAGTTAAATCCTATGCGATAATCTAGCTGAGGGGTTTCTATTTCATTAAGATCATTAATTGCTTCTAATTCAAACAAAGAGAATGGAGAAGTCAGTGTTCTATAAGAATAATCCAAACCTGTAACAATGTCGAAAGTCTGTGAAGTTTGGGCTTTAGCCAGAAAAGGGGCGATCAATAATAGTAATATACTCAGCTTAATATTCATGGATTGAAATCTTACTCTTTACTTAATGTTTATACCATAAAGATAAAAAAATCTGATAAGATTGATTTGTTCAACTTTTAAGTAGTTGGTTCAATACAAGCTGGTCTATTTTCATCAAACCAAGTCTAATAATGAGCACATACCACTTTTAAATAAATAATCGAGCCCGACACTTCATAACCTTCAAACAAATTCTTTTAGGGGGAGAGATAAATCCATCTCTTTAAGAGGTAGAAATTTCATTCTAACTGCAATCAACTTATATAAGGCTATTGAGATAATTTCATTATTTAATTTTTGGGCATAAGCCCAAAAAACATCTAATAAAAATCTATAACTATGACTGTAAAGTATTACTTTATACTACTCCTTCTATGCATATTCTCAAGTTCAATTTCCTCTCAAACCGTCATACAAGGACAAGTCAAAGACAAAGACGGCGGAGTGATAGGAGCATCTGTGTTTCTTTTAAAAGAGGAGGTCAATATTAAAGCTGTTCCTACGGATTTTGATGGTAACTATATATTTCAAAATATAGATCCCGGAACTTATAATATATTAGTTAAGACGTTAGGACTTGTAGACACAAAAATCACAGGTATTATTGTCAGGAAAGATTCTATAACAGTTGCAAATATTCAATTATCAGATGAGTATTTCCTATCAGATGAAGTGTGTATTAGAGCTTACAAAGTTCCATTAATTGACTTTGATCAAATGTCAACAGTACAAACTATTACTTCCGAAGATATTTTTAATTCACCCTTAAAATCAAATGGTAAAAAGGCTGAAACTGCCGGTGAATTAAGTAGCGATAATAAAAACATAAAGATAAGAGGTAATCGAAAAAGAACTAAAAATAAATTATTGTATGGAGTTAGGGTAGATGACCTAGGTCTAATAGAACCTACTAAAACTGGATCAAATGAATCTTATAAAAAAATAGAAGAAAACAACTTTGAAAACGCTTACGAAAATGCTTTATCAACATTGTCCATAGATGTCGATAGAGCAAGCTATAGTAATATGAGAAGATTTGTTGTAGACGGAACAATGCCACCTGTTGATGCAATACGAACGGAGGAATTAATTAATTACTTTCCATATGATTACAAAAAGCCAACAAAAAATGAAGAACATCCATTCGTCGCGCATACGGAATTAACCGATTGTCCTTGGAATAAGGATCATCAACTATTACATATAGGAATTCAAGGAAAAGACATTGAAAAGGAAGATATTCCACCATCTAATCTGGTTTTTCTGATTGATGTTTCTGGCAGTATGAAATCCCCTAAAAAACTACCATTACTTATCTCTTCTTTTGAGCTATTAGTCGCACAGTTAAGACCAGAGGATAGAGTGGC
>CAZSKA010000142.1:0-10263 GCA_964607315.1 uncultured Saprospiraceae bacterium
CAATTAAACACGCCAATGCAAGTGAAGTAAATATAAGTTCTTCCACAACGGAAGATAAATTAGTTATATTATATGAAGATAATGGGAAAGGTATAGGAGAAGTTAATACAAGTAGTGGTCTCGGAATGTCAAGTATAGAGACAAGAACAAATCTTTTGAATGGAACGTTAGAAATTGATGAAAAGCTTAAAAAAGGATATAAAATTCAATTTGTATTTTAACTAAATAGCGGATATGGAAAATTATAGAATAGGAATCGTTGATGATGAATCCTTATTCAGACAAGGATTGTCTATGATGATTGAAAACCACGATCAATTAGAAGTAGGAATTTCTGCTTGTGACGGGGTGGATTTTCTGAGTCAATTAAGGAATGTAGATCAAGCGCAAGATTTATTGTTATGTGATTTAGAGATGCCAAATATGGATGGCATAGAACTTACTAGGCAATTAAGTCAATCTTATCCTGGGATTAAAATTGTAATTTTATCCTCCCATTATGAGCCTTCACTAATTATGAAAATGATGGAAATTGGGGCATCTGCATTTATGGCGAAAGATGAAAAACCGGTTGACTTCTATGAAACTATTATAAATGTTATTGAAAAAGGCTTCCATTATAATGATTATATAGTCCAATTAATTAGAGAGAGGTTACATTTTGGAAGTACTAAAAGGAACCAACAGATTTTAGATCTATCTAATCGAGAAAAAGAAGTGTTACAATATCTATGTGATCAATTAACTAATAAAGATATTGCTGAGCGTATGTTTATTAGTCCACGAACTGTAGAGGGGCATAGAAAAAATTTACTTGCAAAAACAAATTCTAAAAATACTGCTGGCTTAATCATTTTCGCTATAGAAAATGGATTTTATAAAGTGAATATTAAGAATAAGCTATGGTGATTGTACGAGTTTTGTTCTATTTTTTTTGGGCTTTAAGCCCAAAAAGTAGGACGATGATAAATAGTGCTGTTAGTTCAGTATTGTAGGAAATCTTCAGAAATCCTGCTTTTAAAATTTAGCAAATATTCAATGTTTTCAATAAAAAAGCCCGTTTCAAATTAGTTTTGAAACAGGCTTAAAAATATATCTTGTATGAGATTAATTAGTCCCTTCAGCTTTTTTTGCTTTTTTTCCGGCACAACACTTAGCACCGTCTTTTTTAGAACATGATGCTTTACCTTCTGCAGATGGAGATTTTGCAGTTTCCTCCATATTAACAACCTTAATTGCTTTTAAAGCATTAGCGTCACCTATATCATTAGGAGAAACATTAACAAATTGCTTTTCATTGGTATCGAATTCTACCTCTTTATATACTACTTTACCAGTACTTTCAGATACTTCCTTCATGTAATAAGAAATAGCACCAGTTTCAGCACATTCTTTTTTTGTAACATTCTGTCTTTTCATAGAAATCAACATAGCTTGAGAAAAGTCTACAGAAATTGGTTCTTTAACAGATGCTGTTGCTTTTGAAGCACAACATTTAGGAGTTTCAGTTTTTACATCAACTTCATTCTGTGCATTAATTCCGAAAGAAGCAAATAATCCAAGTGCTAAAACAAATAATAATTTTCTCATTTCTATATTTTTTGATTAATCTATGTCAATAACAACAAAGTAAACAAATTTAGTACAATAAATAATTTTGTACAAGAAGTGAACTAATAAGATATTGTTAAATGTTCTAAACAAGATAGTTGTACTAAAGTGAATTACATTTTTACTAAACAATTGGATTAAAAAACTGTAATTAAGTAAAGGTAGTTAATCAACTTTCAGTTTATATTATACTAATTAATTTAACGAAATTGATGGGTATTAGCTACATTTACGGGATATTCATTCATTAACTAGTGCTAAAAGTTATTAAATAAATCAAAAAAGCACACAAAACAAATATGTTTATGGCATTTGATATAGATATGTTGAAAGCGCATTATAGCTCATATGCGGAAAAAGTAAATAAAGCTAAAGAGACTTTAGGTAGACCTTTGACTATGTCAGAGAAGATATTATATGCACATTTACACCCTGAATCAGATTTAAAAGATTTTCGTAGAGGTAAGGATTATGTATTTTTTGCCCCAGATAGAGTTGCAATGCAAGACGCTACTGCGCAAATGGCATTGTTACAATTTATGATGGCTGGAAAAGATAAAGTTGCTGTACCATCAACGGTGCATTGCGATCACCTTATTCAGGCTAAAATAAGTGCCGATGTAGATTTGAAAGGTGCTCTTGATATAAATGATGAAGTTTATGACTTTTTAGAATCAGTTTCTGATAAATATGGTGTAGGGTTTTGGAAACCTGGAGCAGGGATTATACACCAGGTAGTACTAGAAAATTATGCTTTTCCTGGAGGAATGATGATTGGGACAGATTCTCATACGGTGAATGGAGGAGGATTAGGTATGGTTGCCATCGGTGTAGGTGGAGCTGATGCCGTTGATGTAATGACCGGTTTGCCTTGGGAATTAAAAATGCCTAAATTAATAGGTGTGAAATTGACAGGGGAATTAAGTGGATGGACTTCTCCTAAAGATGTAATCTTAAAAGTAGCGGGAATTCTTACAGCAAAAGGAGGAACTGGTGCAATTGTTGAATATTTTGGACCTGGAGCTCAGAAAATGTCATGCACTGGTAAAGGAACAATTTGTAATATGGGAGCAGAAATAGGAGCAACGACTTCTACTTTTGCTTATGATGAATCCATGTCTAGATATCTTAAAGCAACAGATAGAGCAGATGTTGCAGAATTAGCTGATGGCATTAAAGATTATTTAGCAGCAGATCCGGAAATCTATGCAAATCCAGAAAAATATTTTGACCAGTTAATAGAGATTAATTTGAGTGAATTAGAACCACATGTAAATGGTCCTTTCTCTCCAGATATAGCAACTCCTATCGGTGAATTAGCTGCTGCAGCAAAATCAAATGATTGGCCTACAGAATTAGAATATTGTTTAATAGGTTCATGTACTAACTCTAGTTATGAAGATATCTCAAGAGCAGCTTCTATTGTGAGACAAGCACTTGAAAAAGGAATAATAAGTAAATCACAGTTGACGATTACTCCCGGTTCAGAGCAAGTAAGATATACCATAGAAAGAGATGGGATGATAGAAACTTTTGAACAATTAGGTGCACAAGTTTTTGCAAATGCATGTGGACCTTGTATAGGACAATGGGATAGAGCAGGTGCTGATAAGAAAGAAAAGAATTCTATTATGCACTCTTTTAATAGAAATTTCTCAAAAAGAGCAGATGGAAATCCGAACACTCACGCATTCGTAGCTTCTCCTGAAATAGTAACAGCTGTTGCATTAAGCGGAACTTTGGGTTTCAACCCACTTACAGATACATTAACTACAAAAGATGGTAAAGAAGTAAAACTTGAACCACCTACTGGTTATGAATTACCTCCTAATGGCTTTGATGTAAAAGATAGAGGATATAACGCTCCTGCCGAAGACGGCGCTTCAACAATAGTTAAAGTTAATCCTGAAAGTAATAGACTGCAGTTATTAACACCTTTTGTTCCTATGGCACATAAAGAAGTTCAAGATATGCGCGTACTTATTAAAACAAAAGGGAAGTGTACTACTGATCATATTTCTATGGCTGGTCCTTGGTTGAAATACAGAGGACACTTAGAAAACATTTCAAATAATTGTTTAATAGGTGCGATTAATGCTTATAATGATCAAGCTAATCATGTATTAAATCATGAAACAGGTGAATATATGGTTGTGCCAGATTCAGCTCGCGCTTATCAAAAAGCAGGTGTTGGAACTATCGTTTTTGGAGAAGATAATTATGGAGAAGGTTCTTCTAGAGAACATGCTGCAATGGAACCAAGATTTTTAGGTGTAAAAGCAGTTGTTGTAAAATCTTTCGCAAGAATTCATGAAACGAATCTGAAAAAGCAAGGAATGTTAGGTTTGACTTTTGTTAATCCTGCTGACTATGATAAAATTAGACAAGATGATAAAGTTTCTATCGTAGACTTTAAGGATTTTGCTCCAGGTAAGAATCTTACAATAAAACTTGATCATGCTGACGGGACTTCATCTTCATTTGAAGTTGCACATACTTATAATGCAGCTCAAGTTGATTGGGTAAGAGCAGGAAGTGCATTAAATAAAATAAGAGAAGATTTTATTAAATAAAACCTTTTCAATACGTATTAAAAGGGTCTGTGTTGCAAAACATAGACCCTTTTTTTCTGTAGGCTATTCGACAGGAAGAATGTTTACCTAACTTGTGCTGAGCGAAGTCGATGTAAAGAACCAAAAAGTCAAGGCTGTAAACCTATAATTCCTAAAATTGCTGGATTTCAACTGCTATAGCAAAACTCGCTAAAGCATGTGTATTTTATCTTTTGTTTTATTTGTTATGGGAGATAGAGGTGTTTGTAGGTATTGTTAATGTTCATGCACTTGCCTTCACGACGCTAAAATTTCGCAATTTCTTAACGGAATCGGGCTGAATTCGTATAATACCATGGGGGTTCTCTTTATGATAATTAGTGTAGAATTAGTCTTCATATTAAGGTGAATTCTAATTAAGAGAAAAGCAGGTTTTTAAAATCTCCAATGCTATCATGAAGTAAGGGGAGTGATCAAGTCTATTTCTTAAAAAACAAGACATCTTTGATAATGCTTCATTTTATTTTAAATAGTTCAAAAAGTGCAAAATAAAAGAGGTGCCTAACATTAAGTCAAGCACCTCTCTTCGTTTTGTTTCTGTATGATTAGCATTTAAATCTTTTCACACAATTCACGAAATAGCATTTCGTGTTGAAACGTAAATGTAATATAATTTTTGATTAGAATGTATATCCTACACCTAAAGTATAGTATGACTGAAGTCCAAGACCTTTTAGTCCTCCTACATTAACTGCACCTACATTTTCAGATAATGCAATCTGCCCTCTATCAGCAATTTGATTATCTCCTCTTAATCCAACATTTAATGCAACAGTTATTCCATTTAATATTTTCATAGAGAATCCGTTTAACCAAGTGTAATTGAATAATTCACCAGTTGTATAATCTACTGATAATGCATCTCCTCCTGCAGTTGTATAATCAACTGAACCATCACCATTAGTATAAGGAATGAATAAAGAAAGATTAGAAGACCAAGCTACTCCTTTTAAAATTGTTGCAGCATAAGTTGCTCCTACTTTTGCACCAGGTGTAGAAATTAATTCACCCGGGAAGTTTAATTCATAACCAAGTGGGTGAACGATCACAACTAAGTTAGGAACTCCTGTATAAGTTACACCAGCACTTACTGTCAATTTTGCAGGGTTTAAAAATGAAGATGCAAATGTTTCTGTTTCTGGATCAAATTGTACAATCGAACTTGTAAATTTACCTTCTGCAGAAAGTGCAATATCATCTGTTAATTTATATCCAAATAAAGAAGCAAAATCCAATCCCTCTGCTAGCGCAATTACTCTATTCGTATTAGGGCTAGTTCTTGTAGCAGTTCTTTGAATTGTAACATTCAATAAATTATTCCAAAAATATTTAGGTTGAACATTGTTTGCAAATGCATTAATACCAAGACCTAAAGTATTTGAAGCTGCATCAGGTGTAGCTAATGCATACCAGTTTCTATTTCCATTAAGTCCTAAACCAACTGTTCCTACAAGTCCTTTTCTCCATCCAGGTAGTGCGTCAAGTTTTGCTTGTATAGCTGCAGCTTCTCCTGCATATTTTGCAGCTTCAGCACTAAGTTCAGCTTGTTTAGCCATTAGGTCTTCTTTAGACATTTCATCTTGTGCAGTAACACTTAGTGCGCAAAAAGTCACAAGTAATAAAATTGAAAAGATTTGTTTAAAATAAATCATTACTGAGTTTTTAAGTTAAAAGTTAATATTAATAAAAGTAATTATATGTTAAAATTACATAATTATACACTATAAAGGACTTTTCGAAATTGAAATATCACATAAAATCGAAAAGAAATGTTAAAATATTTTCAAGAAATTTAGAGGAGGGGTAGAAAGTATTATCTATTTCAATCAGAAATAAAGCAAAATTTCTTTTTTCGCTTTATTTTTCTGCAATTTTACTCATTTAGAACTTATTTATAAAATATGCTGAAATCTATATACTCCCTAATAACCATAACTTTTCTTTTTTCGTTTCAATCCTTTGCACAAATTGACGAAGAAGATGTTCTTTTCGTAAAAGACATATACAATACAAGTCTTACAGAATCTTCTTGTCACGAATGGCTGCGATACTTAACTAAAGAAATAGGAGGTAGGTTAGCAGGTTCTCCTGAATCTATGGCTGCTGTTTCCTATACAAAACAGGTTCTTGACACCTTAGGATTAAGCTCTACAAGATTGCAAGAATGTGAAGTGCCACACTGGACTAGAGGAATAAAAGAAGAGGTCAGAATTGTAAATTCTTCTTCCTATGGCACAACAGTTCTTGATGCGCTTGCTTTAGGAAATACCATAGGAACGGGTGAAAATGGTTTGACAGGAAAAGTTGTTGAAGTTTTTTCTTTGGATGAAGTTAGGGAATTAGGAGCAGCTGTGAAAGGTAAAATTGTTTTTTTTAATCGACCAATGGATCCTACTTCAATAAGAACTTTTGAGGCATATGGAGGTGCTGTCGATCAACGTGTTTTTGGTGCTTCAGTTGCTGCAGAATATGGTGCTGTTGCAGTACTTGTTCGTTCTTTAACTACTCGGAATGATGATATTCCACATACAGGTACATGTGCTTATAAAGAAGGCGTTGAAAAAATACCAGCAATAGCAATAAGCACCAACTCTTCAAATCTATTAAGTAGATTACTAAAGAATGAAGAAGTAGAGGTATTTATTAGAAATACTTCTCGTATGTTAGAGAAAAAAATGAGTTATAATGTAATTGGTGAAATAAAAGGAAGTGAATTTCCAGATGAAATAATAGTAGTCGGAGGGCATCTGGATTCTTGGGATGTAGGAGAGGGTGCGCATGATGACGGAGCCGGATGTGTGCAAGCTATTCAGGTAATGCAAACGCTTAAAAGAATTAATTATAAACCTAAACGAACGATTCGTTGTGTAATGTTTATGAATGAAGAAAATGGTTTAGGTGGTGGATTGGCTTACGCCCAAAAGAGTAACGATATGAATGAGTTTCATTTGGCTGCTGTGGAATCTGATGCTGGTGGTTTTTCACCTAGGGGTTTTAGTTGTGATGCTGATCCAGAAGTGTTCAATGCTTTATTTAAATCTTTTTACGCTTTTTCACCTATATTGGAACCTTATGGTGTATACTTAGTTAAAGGAGGTAGTGGCGCAGATATTTCTCCGCTTAAAAGTCAAAAAGGTTTACTTATTGGTTTAAGACCGGATTCGCAAAGATATTTTGATTTCCATCATACGCATACGGATACTTTTGAGGCGGTAAATAAGAGAGAATTAGAGTTAGGAGCTGCTGCTATGACAAGTATAGTTTATCTCATTGATAAATATGGATTAAAATAAAGTTGTACAGAATCACAATCAAAAAACAATATGAAAGAAATTGCTATACAAGATAAGTTATTTGAACTCTTTATTAGTGAAGATGATATTCAAGCAAGAATAAGAATGCTTTCTAATGAAATTAATGATTATTATGAAAACAAATACGCTGGTCCAGTCCATGTAATTGTCATGATGAATGGAGCATTTTTCTTTGCGGCAGATCTCATTAGAAAACTCGATTTCCCCCTTCATCTATATTTCGTAAAGTCTAGTTCTTATATTGGAACAGAGTCAACAGGTAATGTAGAATTCCATTTACCTGATGATATGGAATTAAGAGATAAAAGTGTTTTAATAGTGGAAGATATTGTTGATACTGGAAATACTTTTGAAAAATTCCTAAACAATATTGTCCAGGATAAGCCTAGAGATTTAAAAATTTGTAGCTTATTAGTTAAAAATAAAAATCCCCAAATCGTAAGAAAAGTTAATTTTGTAGGTTTTAACATTGAAGATCCGTTTGTTGTCGGTTATGGCATGGACTTCGATGGTAAAGGAAGAGATTTAAGTGATATTTATATTTTAAAAGAAAAGTAAGCAAGTGAATTTATTAAGCAAAGAAGATTTAGATAAAGTATTAGAAACGATACTTCATGCAGGTGCAGCAGTAATGGATGAATACGAGCATCAAGATCCATCTATAGATTATAAAAAAGACGAAAGTCCTATAACTAAAGCAGATTTAAGAAGTAATGATGAGATTAATAAGGGATTAAAAGCTCTTTCTACATTATATCCGATTTTAAGTGAGGAAAATAAGATTCTTAGTTACGAGGAGCGTAAAGAAATGCCAGTTATGTGGTGTGTAGATCCTCTTGATGGAACAAAAGAATTTATAAGCCGTAATGGAGAATTTGCTATTTGTATTGCTTTGATTGAAAATCATAGAGCAGTTGCAGGTTTTATTTATGAGCCTGTAAAAGATAGGTTATTCTATGCATTGAAAGGAAATGGAGCATGGGTAATTAAAGGAGATGAAAAAACGAAACTAGAGGTAAAATCCATCTCTGCTTCTGACGAAAACCTTGTTTTTGGTGTATCTCGCTCGCACAGAAGTGATGATCAACAGGAATATATTAATCAATTTAAAAACCCTCAGTACCTTTCTAAAGGATCTATTTTAAAAATGATTAGTATCACTACAGGTGAAATTGATATCTACCCTAGATTTGATGAAAAAACAAAAGAGTGGGATATTGCAGCTGGACAGATAATTCTGGAAGAAGCTGGTGGTAAAGTAATACATAAAGTTACTGGAGAACCTATTACATATAATAAGGAATCTCTACAAAGTCCTCCTTTCATTGCAACGGCAAATATGATATGATTTCAGCTGTCGTTATTGCCAAAAATGAAGAAGCTAGAATAGGTGCTTGCATTGAAGCATTAGTCAAAGTTACGGATGACGTTATTCTTCTTGATTCAGGTAGTTCAGACAAAACAGCAAATATAGCAGCCTCTAAAGGTGCCATAGTAAAACACATAAAATGGAGAGGCTATGGCCCCACTAAAAACCTTGGCGTGGAATACGCAAAATACGATTGGATATTGTCAATTGATGCAGATGAGGTTTTATCAGATGAATTAATAGAAGAAATAAAAACTTTGGGGTTAAACCCCAAACACATCTATGCTATTAATATTTTAACAAATTATTGTGGTAAATGGATATACCATAGTGGATGGTATCCAAGTTATAAGAAGAGATTATACCACAGTAATTTTGTGGAATGGGATCAGAGAGAAGTACATGAAAATTTGACATGGGAAGATAACGATGTAGTGGTGAAAAACCTAAATAATAAGTTATATCATTATTCATATCCTACTGCAGAAGTACATTTTGAAAAAGCCGATCAATATGCGAAATTAGGTGCTGAACATCTGATTAAAAGCGGCAAAAATGTACCTGTTGTAAAAAGAATGTTCGGACCTATGTATCGATTTTTTAGGATGTATATCTTGAAATTAGGGATTCTTGATGGTTCGGCAGGGTTTTTGCTAGCTTATAGGGAAGCGGGCATGGTCCGCAAGCGTTACAAATATTATAAAATGATGAAGTATGAAAAGCGTATTAAAAATTAGAAGTATTCAGATTTTGCTATTAGTATTAATAATTGCATCTGTTTCGTGTAGCTCGAAGAAAAACATATCGAAGAAAAAAGTAAATGATTCTATAGAGTTTCTTACAAATGAAGATTATTCTTTAACAGAAGTTATTGATTTGGCTTCCGCCCAAAATAAACAAGTGTTTGTGGACTTTTATGCTGATTGGTGTCTTCCGTGCAAAATTTTGGACGAAGAGGTCTTTAACAAAAGAGATGTATATAACTACTTCAATAGAAATTTCATCAACTATAAAGTCGATGTAGAAAAGACCAATGGAGCAAATCTTAAATTAATCTACAGTGCCAATGAATTGCCTACACTACTATTCCTCGATCAAAATGGAAGAGTAATCACTAGAAATAATGGCAATGTTAGCCAAACATTCATTATGTCAATGGCTCAAAATTTAGTAGCCGAATAGAATTTATATTAAACCCGCATTATGCTTAGGATATCTATTACGAGCTCAAACTGCTTCGATAATGGAAACATCCAACTCTTTTGATGCTCACCGTGATGGTGACCACGATTGTGTTTAATATCAATTTAACTCCATAATGTCGCATTTCTTTTTACTTAATCTTTCAATTTCTTCC
>CAZSKA010000143.1:0-10220 GCA_964607315.1 uncultured Saprospiraceae bacterium
ACCCGGATTACAAAAAAGTTCAGAAATGAAAAATATTTTTTTAAAATTTTTATTCCTATTCCTTTTGGCAGCATTTGGTAATATACTTAATGCTCAAGATTTCTTGCCAAAGGATGAAGTTATGGCTGAACTTCTTGAATTAAGAAGTGATGCTAATCAAACAATTGAGGATTTAGAGGACGATAGAAATATGACTTATTATAAGGCTGTCGCTACTAAAGATATTGTCAATAGTTTATTAGTTCAATTAAAATCATCTGCAACTGTGGAGGAGGTTTTTAATGAAAATAGCCATACAATCAAACTGAACAAAGTTCAGAAAATTAGACCATTGTTTCCAGATTCTAAAGGAAAGTATGGTTCTAACTGGATAAATGAGGAAATTCTGGACCTATTCATCGTAAAATAATAATTCACTTATTCTAAATAATTCAAGATGCAAAATCTAAGATTTACAAAAAAATTAAAACAGATAAGCTTTAAACTTATGTGTCTTTGTTTGATGACTACTTTTATGTCAACACAAGCATTTTCACAATTGTCTGTAAATGGAGTAAGTGCAACTCCTAGTGGTTATACCCCTGGTATGACAAATACAATTGCTATAGAAGCAACTTTGGATGATCCTACTGGATTAGAGTGGGCTGATTACTTAGTATTTAATTTCCCTATGGGATGGCAAGTATCGCAAAATGCTTTGTTTGATATATCAACAAGTGCAAACTTTTGCGGAACTCAAGTATTTTCTGGTTCAGGTACTAATGTATTTACCATTGGATTAGATGATCCTATGGGAAATCCAGTTGGAGGATCTGGATGTGGGCCAATTACTACTGGCACATATACATTTCTTTTCGATATTGTTATTCCAGCAGCAGCAACAGGAGATCAATCGGTTACCATTGATTATTATGGAGATGGATTTTTACAGGCAATGCCAGCAGTAGGTACAGTTAATTTAACATTGACTGAAATTTTATGTATGTTGACATGTCCGGCTGATATTGTAGCAGCAGCTGAACCAGGTTTATGTGGAGCAAATCTTATCATTCCAGCACCAACATTTGTTGGAGCATGTTTACCAGCACCTGCAGACGTAGCCGGGTTTTACCCTGTGGGAACTACAGAAGTGACATTAACTGGTGGGGGAGAGTCTTGTACAGTAAATGTTACTGTGTTAGATTCAGATGATCCTTTGATTACACAAATCGCTGATATGAACTTTAGTTTGAATGGTGGTGAATGTGATGAGTTTGTTACATTTAATGTAGAAGCTTCAGATGATTGTGCAGCAATGCCTATCCTTTTAACTCAATCAGTTGATCCAACGTTAGTGACTAATGCTGTAGCTTGTCCTGGTGGTGCAAATATATATAGTAGAGTATTTGATTTACCTGCAATAGGTCAAACTGTTGATGTAAATATTAATAATATAGAAATAGGTATCGCACAGACATTTAATTCTCCTGAAGTAACAGTTTCTATCTATGAACTAACAGGAGCACTTTCAAATGATAACTTAGAATTAGTAGCAGAATCTACTCAAGTTCTTCCAGATATATTCTTTGACTTTTTCGACTTTCCTATAACAACTACATTAGAAGCATCCAATACTTATGTTGTTCAGGTAACGACTCCTGGATCTTCATTTAATGGTTTTGTGATGGGAACAAATATTGTTGGAGAAACAGGAACTTCATATATGGAGTCTTCTTTTTGCAGTATTCTACCTTTTACTGATATGAATACTTTAGGTTTAGGAACTCAAAATTTAGTAATTAATTTAGAAGGTGAAACTGAAGCATTCAGTATAACTCAAACTGAAGGATTACCTTCTGGATCGTTCTTTCCTATAGGTACAACAACGAATACATTTGTAGCAACTGATGCCTCTGGTAATACCAGTACTATGAGCTTTGATATAACAGTTGAAGGTTTTGCTAATCCTATTGATAATCTAGCTTGTAACAATTTAATAAATGTTTCTCTTGATGAAGACTGTATGTCTATCATCACAGCAGACATGGTGTTAGAAGGTGGACCTTATGCATGTTTGGACGAATATACAGTAGTAATCATAGATGAAGATGGAAATGAGTCAATTGGAATGATTTCTGGTGCACAAGTTGGTCAAACTTTCACAGTAGAAGTTAGAGATTCAACAGGTAATGCTTGTTGGGGAGAAATTTTCATTGAAGACAAACTAGCTCCTTCTTTAGAATGTTCAACAAGAACGTCGCAATGTGATGCAGATTCATTTGAACCTCTAGCAGCATTGCCTTCTAGAATTCGAATCGCAAATGATGAATTAACGAATAATATTATATCTAATGGTGCTCCTGCTACTATTGATATTCCATTTGAAGTAGAAGGATTAAACGGAGCAACAATAACAGACTTAAACGTTGATTTAGACATAAGCCATACATGGATAAACGATTTGGGCGTAAGCCTAATTTCTCCAGAAGGTACAGAAACTATTGTCATATTAAATCCTCCATGTGTAGGAGAAGATATTTCTGTAACTCTTGATGATAGTGCAGCTGATCCAGTTGATGCAAGTTGTGATGGCACAATGATTCCAAGTATAGAAGGTACATTTATGCCAACTCAACCACTAAGTGTATTCAATGGAGAAGATCCTAACGGTACTTGGATAATCAGAGTTGCTGATTTCGGTAATGGCGATGGTGGATTAGTTAATAATGTAGAATTAGAAATAAGTCAAACAGGTGGTCAAATTGGTTTACCTATTCCAGATGACGCAGTAGCAACTTTCGAAGGAAACAACACATTTACAGTAAGTGGAGTTGATCCATGTGGAGATGTTATTTTAACCTTCCAAGATGAAGTTGTTATGATGGATTGTTCAAGTCCATATACTCAGCAGATATTTAGAACTTATACGGCAGTTGATGAGAGTGGAAATGAAGCTGTTTCATGTACAGATACTATAAATGTATTACGAACTGATCTTAGCACATTGACTTTCCCTCCAAATTTTGACGATTTAAATCAACCATCTTTATCTTGTACAGCAGGGTTTCCAACGCCAAACGTGACAGGAAGTCCAATGGGAGATTTCTGTGATAATGTAGAAATTAATTTTGAAGATAGTGAGTTGATTCCTATATGTGAAGGATCTTATAAATTACTAAGAACATGGCAAGTATTTGAATGGTGTAATAGTGAAGTTGTAGAACATGTTCAAATTATAAAAGTAACTGATTTAGTAGGACCAAATATTACTGTTCAATCGGTTGATCCAGTTTCAACATCACCTTTTGACTGTAACGGTAGTTTATTATTACCAGTACCTAATATTTCTGACAATTGTACTACTGAACCAACTTATATAGTGGAAGCAGAGCAGGGTACTGTGGTGCAGCAAGGAACTAACTTCTTCTTGAATGATCTTGAAATAGGATCAACAACAGTTACTTATACAGCATTTGATGACTGTGGAAATTCTAATTCTACTTCTATAGAAGTAACAGTAGAAGATAATGTATCTCCAGTTGCTGTTTGTGATCAGCAAACAACAGTTGCTTTATCATTAGAAAGTCAAGTAAGCGTTAGTGCATTGACTTTTGACGATGGTTCTCACGATGAGTGTACGCCAGTAGATTTTGCTGTAAGAAGAATTTCAGACAATTGTGGAATTGCTGGAAACACAGCATTTGGCCCAGAAGTTTACTTCTGTTGTGAAGACATAGGAGAAATAATCATGGTAGAATTCAGAGTGACAGATGAAAATGGGAACTCTAATACATGTATGGTAGAAGTTACTGTGGAAGATAAAATTCCACCGGTTCTTCAAGCACCACCAAATGTAACATTGAATTGCCAAGATGACTTTACTAACCTGAATTTGACAGGTGGTTTAGCAGTAGGTTTTGACAATTGTAATCTAGGAGAAGTGACATTTACTGATTTCGTTTCTATAGGAAACTGTGGATCTGGACAAGTAGTTAGAAATTTTACTGTTCAGGATATGAGTGGACTTTCAGCAAATGTATCTCAAATAATTACTCTAATTGATGACGATCCATTTGACCTAAGTAATATCAATTTCCCTAATAATGTGACCTTATTCTCATGTGATGATCCTACTGATCCTTCAGCAACAGGAGAACCTAGTATCCAAGATGACGCTTGTAGTCAAGTTAGTTTCACTTTCTGGGATGATGTGTTCGAAATAGCTGATGGAGCTTGTTTACAGATCTTTAGAACATGGACTGTTATTGACCAATGTCAATTCAATACAAATACGGGTGCAGGAATATGGGAAGATATTCAAGTTATAGAGGTAGTGAACAATGTAGATCCTCAATTTACAACTTCATGTTCTAACTTAACATTCGATACGTTTGGTCCTTGTGAAGGGGAAGTATCATTATCTGTAGAAGCAGAAGATGATTGTACTGACGAAGAAGACTTAACGTATTCTTGGAGAATCGATGCTTTTAATACTGGTGATTTTATATATGAATTTGAAGGTGAAGGAAACGCATTAACAATGACATTCCCTGTAGGGACGCATAGAATTATCTGGACTGTATTAGATAATTGTGGCAATCAAGATATATGTGATTACTTATTCACAGTAAGAGATGCAAAAGCACCAACACCTTACTGTATCTCAGCATTGTCAACTGCAGTGATGAATACTAATGGTGAAGTGGTAATATGGGCAAATGACTTTGATCTAGGAGCAACGGACAATTGTACAGCTCCTGAAAATCTGACGATTAGCTTTACGGAATTTGGGGTAACCTCTTCAAGAACATTCACTTGTGATGATATAATAGGAGGAGAGAGTCATTTGATTGATGATATCCAAATATGGGTTACTGATGAAGCAGGTAATAGAGATTTTTGTACGGTTTCACTTCTAGTGGAAGATAATGAAGCAAATTTCTGTGAAGATACGAATCCTATGATGTTAGTTGGAGGTAGTATAGAAGATTCTAAAGGTGAAACAATAACAGATGTTGATGTTCAAGCTGTTAGTACGATAGGTGAGTTATTTGATGATGTAGAAATCACAGGATCAAATTATGCTTTCGACTTATTGCCAAATATGAATTATACGATTTCAGCTGCTAAGAATACGGATGCATTGAATGGTATTACAGTATTAGATATCGTATTGATTCAAAGACATATTCTTGCTTTGACTTTATTCGATAGTCCTTATAAAACGATAGCAGCAGATGTTGATAACAATGAGAAAATCAATGGTATAGATATCATCCAAATACGTAAATTACTTCTTGGATATCAAGATGATTTTGAGAATGGACAGCAGTCTTGGAGATTTGTGAATAAAACACAAGAATTCCCTTCTAACTGGGATGTATTCCCTTACGAAGAAACGATACTAGTTGATTTTGATGGGGAAGAATTAGATAATGATTTTGTAGGAATTAAGATTGCAGATATTAATGGTTCTGCTGATCCTAGCGAGTTCGTTTCTGATGTAGATTCTAGATCAAATGAGAATTTAGAATTCGTGATTGACAATCAAAGATTTGCTAAAGATGAGATAATAGAAATTCCAGTTTATGCGGAGCAATTCGAACATATGTATGGATATCAAATGACGCTTGAATATAATCCAGCACTTATCGAGGTGATAGATGTTATATCTGGTAATCTTGATGTAAGAGAAAGTGATGTGAATGTGGCTTACGCCCAAAATGGTTATATCTCGGCATTGTGGAGTAATCAAGAAGCGGTAGATGCGGATGGTGTGTTATTTACTATTGTGGCTAAGGCCCAAAGAATAGGAACACTTCAGAATATCTTCCATACATCTGATAGATTGACTAGAACATTAAGCTATAATGATTTGGCTCAAGCAGGTGGAATTACATGGAGTGTACGTGAGAATGGAATTGATACGGAAATAACAAATGTATTAACTACAAGTGTTGCACCGAATCCATTTAGCGAGCAGACAATTATAAGCTTTGACTTACCAAAGAGTACAAATGCAATCATCCAAATATTTGATGTAGAAGGACAGCAGATAGTGAATAGAGAACAAGTATATGGAGCAGGAACAAATGCTTTTGAAGTAACAACTTCTATGTTGAATGGAAGCGGAGTATACTTCTATAGTATTACGACAAGTGAAGATAGCGTGAGTGGAAGAATGATCTTAATAGATTAATCTTCATTCAAAATCTAAAATAAAGTCTTTGGACTAGAAGATATAGAAGAGAAAGAAGTAGAGTGAATTTATTTAGACGATACCGTCAACAACCAGAGGTTGTTGGCGGTTTTTTTTGGTGGTAGGGGTATATAAAATGATTGTTCTATTTAACCCGCTTTATGCAATAGAAAATCTATTCTGACCAGAAACACCTTTGAAATAAGTGCTGCGCCAACTTTTGTTCATTCACAAAAGTCTTTATTTCTTCGGGATTTCAGTTCTTCCGCCTTCCAAAGTTTTGATTATCGGACAGGCATTACAAAGTTTTATTACATAATGCGGATTATAGAAAAATTAAAATTTTTCAAATTAGTCCTTCTTTTTTTATCTTTATAAAAACTCCCTGCTATGAAAATTGATGATCTAGACATTCAAAATAAAGTCCAAGAACTATTATTAAACAGATTAGACGGACTGACTTGGACTTATTTCGATTTAGATCTGAATAAAGCATACGATAAGTTTGAATATTGTAGTGAAGATTATATTATTCTTGACTTTTTCAAATCGATTCACAGATCACCTTTTGGAACTTATAGTTATGAAGGAAGACATTCAAAGTCTGAAATTCTTCAGATTTTATTTACCATAATAAAGAATAATCCTCATTTTCTTAAAGATGTTTTGATGCGTCTTTTTGACATCAATGAGATCAAAAATTATTCAGATGCTCATGAAGGAATTCTAGGTAAATTCAATGAAAAAGATAGAGAACTTAGAAATAAAATCTACAAGGAAAAAATAAGAGAAGGTCATAGAGGATTAAAAGATAATATTGTTATTCTCGCTGAAGGAGATTCATGGTTTCAATTCCCCAGAGTTTATTTTAAAATTGATCCTATCAAGGATATAATAGATTGGATTTCAGAAGATAAGAAATATGCAATATTTAGTTTAGCAGCAGGAGGCGATTGGCTGTCTAATATCTTTTACTCAGGTGAATATATAGAAGAGTTGCCAAAAGTTTCACCGGATGTTTTTCTATTAAGTGGCGGAGGAAATGATTTAGTTGGCAGTAATCGCCTGGCTACAATGGTCATTAATCCAAAACTTCAAAAAAAAAGAGATATAGTTCATGATCCTTTTCTTAAAAAATTGATCAATAAAAGAAAGGATAATGATGATATTGACTTAGAAAAATATAAGCATGGAATGACCTTTTTAGCACATGAGTTTTTTAACTTCTTAAACTTATATTTTGTCCAGTATTTTGTCTTTTTGTATAATCTCACAAAGGTCAAAAAGTATGAGAAAATGATGGTCATTACCCAAGGTTATGACTTTGCATTACCCACTAATGAAAATAGAGGCAACTGGATTTCTATCCAACGAATCTTGAATGAGTTTTTGGATTCTGGTAATTGGTTATATGAACCATTGAATATGAAAGGAATTACTAATTCTTATGATCAAGAAGCAGTAGTTTATACTATGATATATGAATTCAATGAAATGCTAATACAGCTAGCTAACTTTGATGGATTAAAGAACGTTTTTCATATTGATTGCAGAGGACATGCAAAGGAAGATGATTGGTTTGATGAACTTCATCTAAAGTCTTATGCGTATGAAAGTGTGGCAAAAGTCTATAAATTATGCATGACCCAAAATTTAACGATGGATAAGAAGCCTACGAAAAAGGTCTATAGGGTTGTCGATTATGTTTAGCTATTTGATTACCTTTAACTCATGAAGAAAACAGATCCAGACATTATAGTTGAACAGAGTTTTTATGCGAGTTTGGATGAGGTATGGTCGGCATTGACTGAAGCAGAGATGATGCGGGAATGGTATTTTCCACAGATCACAGATTTTGATGCAAAGGTAGATTTTGAGACCTCTTTTGTTGTAGAGCATAATGGGCGAACATTCACTCATATGTGGAAAATAGAGGAGGCTAGCCGTCCTTATCAATTGGTTTATAAATGGCGTTATAAGGAATATCCAGGTGATTCTCGTGTTACCTTCACTATGACAGAGGATGGAGATCGTGTGCATTTATTTTTCCGTGATGAAGCGCTTGAAGATTTTCCTCTTGATATTCCCGAATTCAAACGCGAGTCAGCTGTAGCAGGATGGAACTATCTTATCAATACGTGTTTAAAGACGTATTTGGAGGATTGATTAAAGTGCTGATATCATTGCGAGTCAGATGGAATATCTTCAAAGCGAGAACGTTGATTATATACAAAATTGAGATTTCTACTTTACGCCAATTAAATGAGTATAACTGCTCATTATCAATAAAATAATTATAAGTGAGAATATTCGAACTTAGGTTATTGGAACAATTTAACTTTCAATGAAAGTACAGATTTTATTCGTTGGAGCATTTTTATTCTTGCTTTTCTATGCGTGTAAGAATCCTAATGACCATACAAAATCTAGTGATTCTGGAACACCTAGGGATTCTATTTCACAAGAATTAGGTCATGGCTATGATTTTGTTGGCAATGGTAAGATCGCCTCTCAAAGTCTGGACAGTATCTTCACGCCCACGGATATAGACACCTTTCCCATAGCTGAATATTCTGATGATCTTTTGAAAAGTCTTGCACTTCAATTAAAGTTATTGAGTAGAAAGAAGAATTTCGTTAAAAATGTAAGCGGGCAAGAGATTTCAAAAAATGATATAGAGACTACTATAAAACATCTGATTTCTTCCCAAAATGAGCATGATTCGAACATAGAAGACTCATTAATTGCTTATCAACTCTATGGTGAAGATGGAAGAGGGAATGTACATTATACAGGATACTTTACGCCTGTACTAGAAGTACGAGCAAAACAGGATTCTATTTTTAATTATCCGTTATATCGTTTTCCTTCCAAATGGAGTGGACCTTTACCATCAAGAAAAGAGATTGATTCAGAAGGAGCATTACAAGACAAAGATTTAGAAATCGCTTTTGCGAAGAGTAAGTTAGATGTATATTTTATGCACGTTCAAGGATCAGGAATTGTGGAATTTGAGGATGGGAAGACTATGTTGTTAGCACATGCAGGCAGTAATAATAGAGCTTATAAGAGTATAGGGAAGTATATGATTGAACAAGGATTGACTACTAAGGAAAAAGTCTCTCTTAAAAGCATTCAAAATTATTTTAAAGAACATCCAGATCAACTTGATGGAATCTTAAATATCAATGCCTCTTATATTTTCTTTGTTCCTCAGAAAAGTCAGCCTTATGGTGCAGGAAATATACCTTTGACACCTTATCATTCTATTGCTGTTGATAAGGACGTCATTCCGTTGGGTAGTTGTCTGTTAGGAAGTGTGCCGATTCTAGATGAAAATAGAAACTTTAGTCATCACGAATATCGTATTTTAATAGCCCAAGACGTAGGTGGTGCTATCAATGGTCCAGGGCATATTGATTTGTATACGGGCATTGGTAGGTCAGCAAAAAATGCAGCAAGTAATCTTCATCATTATGGCAGGCTTTGGCTATTGCTTCCTAAAAAATAATCTTTTTCACTGTTTTCAAACTTTGGTATCGGTAATTTGTTCTAATTGGAAGTATTAAGTAATTTAGATAAATCATATGAAGAAAATAATTACATTAGGAGGAAGTAATAGCAGAAACTCTATCAATAAAGCATTAGCTAATTACGTAGGAAGTCAGCTAAAAGATGATGAAATTATAAGCATAGATCTAAGTGGAAAGAATATTCCCTTATACAGCATAGATATAGAAAATGAATCAGGAATTCCTCAAGTAATAACTGATATAAATACGCAGTTTGATGCTGCAGATGGATTCGTTGTTTCTTTGGCTGAACATAATGGTTCTTATACAGCTGCATTCAAAAATTTATATGATTGGATGTCTAGAGTACAGAAAGAAGTATGGAGGAATAAGCCGATGCTTCTAATGGCAACATCACCTGGTGGTAGAGGAGGGCAGACTGTTTTAGAAACTGCAGCTAAAGGATTTCCTTATCTAGGTGGAAATATTACAACGACTTATACTTTACCATTCTTCGGCAAGAATTTTAG
>CAZSKA010000144.1:0-10131 GCA_964607315.1 uncultured Saprospiraceae bacterium
GAAGAAAACATCAACTCATTTCAATGGAATAAGATGCCCGCTTCATCAAAATTCCAAAATGGTTATTATGGTTGGATTCAATTTTTTGAAACACCCAAACAAGAGATTCAAAATGATTTTGAAGATAGGAATTTAGAACTGATAGAATACCTTCCAAATAAAACATATGTTTTTTATTTTCCAGAAAACACTTCTATCCAATTCTTAAAAGATAGGGGAGTAAGAGCCATTGTACCCATTGAAAATAAGTATAAACTTTCACCTGCTTTAAAGTTGACACCTTATCCAGATTATGCTATGGACGGAAAAAATATTTTGGTCACTTTAGTATTGCACAATCAAGTAACTTCTCATGATTTAATTGATGAATTTACAAGAAGACAAATTAGAATAGAACACGAATATAAAGGACATAATATTCTAAACCTTTCTGTTCCCATTGACGAATTAGAGGGTTTAGCTAATTTACCATTTGTAAAATGGCTTGAATTAAAATCGCCACCAGTTGTGAGTCACGACAATAGAGGAAGGAATTTACATAGAGCTAATGGTTTAGATACACAAACACCTGGCGGAAGAAATTATACTGGAGCTGGCATTGGAGTTATGGTCAGAGACGATGGTACAATTGGGCCTCATATTGATTTCGAAGGAAGATTAGACAATCGAAATACAGCTCAATTTGATCCAACATTAAATCATGGTGATGGAGTGGCTGGTGTTATGGCAGGAGCAGGAAATATAAATCCTTCTATGCGAGGAATGGCAGCTGGTGCTGATATATATAACGCTGATCGGTTTGAAAGTTTTCTAAATTTTGAAGTAAGCTCTCTTTTCAACGATGATATTGTTCAAATCACAAATACTTCTTCTGGTCCACAATGTAGTAATGATTATCTAATGGATGCTGTCATAGTCGATCAACAAAGCAATGATATACCTTCCTTACTACATGTTTTTTCTGGTGGTAATGCAAATGGAGGAGCGGATTGTGGTTATGGAGCAGGAAATCAATGGGCAAATCTTGGGGGTGCGGACAAAATTGCTAAAAACATTATAGCTGTTGCGAATGTAATTTTCGATGGTACGATAACCAATTCAAGTTCGAGAGGACCTGCTTATGATGGAAGGATAAAACCAGACATTTCCGCACATGGAGATGGGCAATTTACTACAGATGAGAATAATCAATATGCTTTATTTGGTGGTACTTCTGCCGCTGCTCCTGGTGTTGCAGGAGTTGCTGCTCAATTGTACGAAGTTTATGGCGATCAAAATAATGGAGCATTACCAGAATCAGCATTAATAAAAGCAATCATGTTGAATGCCGCCAATGATGTTGGAAATATAGGTCCTGATTTTATTTATGGATGGGGAATTGTCAATGGACTTCGTGCTGGTAAAACAATTGAAGATGGAAGATATTTAAGTGATAATATTGCTCAAGGGGAAACAAACAATCATGTTATCAATGTCCCTTCAGGTACTGCTCAAGTGAGATTTATGGTCTATTGGAGAGACCCCACAGCTTCTTTGGGCGCAAGCTCTGCTTTGGTCAACGACCTTGATTTAGTAGTAAATGATCCAGCTAATAATACACTACTTCCATGGATTCTTAACTCAGCACCAAATACTACCGCGCTTAATACTCCAGCTACAACTGGTGAAGATCATCTAAACAACATGGAACAAGTTTTAATCAATGATCCAACTGCCGGAGAATATACCTTAGATATTTCAGGATTTAATATACCTGTGGGACCACAAGAGTATTTTGTGGTTTATGAAGTTATTCCAGAAAACATAACTGTCACTCACCCAAATGGTGGAGAAAGTTTTGAGGTTGGTGCAAACGAAGTTATTCATTGGGATGTGGTTAATACGACGGAAGATTTTCAACTTGAATATTCTGTAAATAACGGAGCAAGTTGGATGAATATTACTACTGTTCCAGCGAATAGAAGAAACTATGTTTGGTCAGTACCTTCATCCGTTACAGGGGCTACCTTGGTAAGGGTTTCAAGTGGTTCTTTTACGGATACTAGCGATAGTAATTTTTCTATAGCAGAACGAGTGCAGGGTTTTGAATTTTCGCAAATATGTCCAGGTGAGGTAACTTTTGATTGGGATGCAGTAGAAAATGCTGAATCTTACGATGTTTATTTATTAGGTCAAAAATATATGGAAGTGGCTGGTAGCACAAGCTCAACATCAATAACGATACCTATCCCAGATCCAACAATCGAATTATGGGCTGCTATTGTAGCAAAAAATGACACAGAAGGTTGGGCTTCTCTACGTACCATTGCTATAAAAAGTACAGGAGAATTAATTAATTGTCCATTAGCTAGCGATATAGCAACAATTGAAATAGGGAATGAGCCAGATGATTTTTTAATCTTATGTGCTGACCCAGCAGGTGTTGAAATATCAGCAGTGTTTAGTAATACGGGAACTGAGCCTCAAAGCAATTTTGAAGTATCCTATCAATTGGGCAATCAACCAATGATTACGGAACTGTTTTCTGGAACAATTGTGCCTGGAGAGGAGGTGGACTTTACATTTGATACACCTTTATTAGTTGCAAACACAGGTTCATTTCCATTAACAATTTCGGCTAATTTAGCCACAGATCTAAACGAGTTTAATGATGCTGCAACCCTAGAAGTCTTTGCACTTGTTGATGCTACTGCTCTAGATTTTGAAGAAGATTTTGAAACTGACGGAATTACCCCAAGCGGATGGTCTATCATCAATGAAGATGGAGGATTTACTTGGGCGGAAGCAAACGGAATTTTAGGTATTGATGGAGACATTACAACCACTGCATTTATGGATAACTTCGCTTACGATGCACAAGGAGCAGAAGATTTTCTGGTCACTGAATTCTTTGACCTTCCAGAAGGTGATGCAACTTTAAATTTTGACTTAGCTAAAGCACAATGGAATTCACAACTCGTAGATCGTTTACGTGTGGAGATTTCTATAGATTGTGGAGATACTTTTATTCCGATTTATGATAAAACAGGTTTAGAATTATCTACTTTACCAAGTTATAATAATACAGATGCTTGGTCGCCAACAAGTGCTAATGACTGGAGAACTGAAGAAATAGATTTGACACCATATTTAGGTGAAGTAGCTCTATTTCGATTTGTAAATGTAAATGGATTTTCAAATAATACCTACATCGATAATATTAGATTAAATTCAACTCTAGTGGGTATCGAAGAAACTATTCCGTCGAATTTCAAATTATTCCCAAACCCAGCCTCAAAAACTTTAACTTTATCGTTGGATGAACCACTTTCAAAAGAGGCATCTGTTTTTATAACTAATAATCTAGGACAAACGGTTTTTTACCAAGAATTGGAAGGTAATATTACTACTGTTTTTGATGTTTCAAATTATACAACTGGATTGTATTTTTTAACCATAACATCAAATGGTGTTTCGGAAACTAAAAAATTGATTATCGAATAGCGCTCTGGCTCATTTGACTTTCATAATTGTTAACGGTGAGCACATGTTTCGTCTTTTGTCGAAGAGATGTAGAGAAGATATTGTACGTACGGTGTTGATAGAGGCGCACCTCGGCTAGCACGCTAGTCGAGGTCGTCTACTTGATTATCTAGGTTTCTATTTTATTTTTTTTGATTTTGAATTAAGTTTAAATTGACTTATCAATCCTGCTTCAAATACAATTTGAACTCTAAATTTGCGGTAATCTTTCTAATTAATTTCCCTGTTTTTTCGATAAATAGCGCTATAAAAGGCCTATTACGACCTGAAATGCCTTTGAAATAAAAGCTTAGCCAATTTTTGCTCAATCACCATAGTGGTGACTGACGCTGTGGCGTCACAAGTAATGATACATTCGCAAAAAGTTGTTATTTCTTTGGCATTACAGTTCTTCCGCCTTCAAAAACTTTGATTGTTGGACAGGCATTACGAAGTTCTATTATTTCATGCAGGTTAAATTACAATGACCTATCCTAATATTTAGGATGGGTTATTTTTATTATTATAGTTAACGTGAATTATGAAAAGTCAATGCACAGAACTAACATATCGTAGTAGATTTTAATTAAACCTTACATATTATCATCTCCATACGCGGAAGCGCTGGGAATGGCCTGTCACACTTTTGTTTTTCGATGAAAAAATTGTATTAAAGAATTAAATGTTTACTTTCCCCTTGAGTTTTAAATTAAGCTATAAGTGATGAGCGGAATCGCGAACCATGGACATAACGACCCGAAGGGTTCCGCCCTAATCATTAACAATAATCCAATAGAACTAGCTCTTTGATTTTGCTCTATTTATTCCTAAAAGAAGGAGCAATGCAACTATTGCTATTAAGGCGATGTTTTTATATGGAAATTTCTTTTCAAACTCCAATGGGCTATCCGTTCCTAAATAAACAAAGGAACTCCAAAAATAGGGATGTGTTTTACTTTCTGTAGCCAAGTAGTTAAGTTTTGCTTCTCTTAATGCCTTTGCTTTATCAAGTCCTTCATCCAGTTTTTCGTAAAACTTGGTCATTACTTTATTAGTAGATTCATCATTTGCTTGCCACAAACTCATGACAATATTTCTAGTACCTGCATGTCTGAAAGCTCTTCCCAAGGACATGACACCTTCGCCTTTTTTGTATTGACCTAGACCTGTATTACAAGCACTCAAAACAACTAGTTCGCTTGGAATACTCATGTTATATAATTCATATGCATGAAGTATATTATCTGTGTCAGTTTCTGAAAATATCATTCCTGATAACATAGGATCTTCCTCATGTGTATAAGCATGCATAGCAAGGTGAAGCACATTAAAATCCTTTACTTTGGTTTTAAACGTTTCCACTGTTGCATCTTTCCCTAAAAGATACTCTCCATTCATAAGTTTACTCACTTGCACAGCTTCTTTTTCTGTATGAATTAAAGATGAAAAACCTGCTCTACTTGCTATTAAGCCTGTAGGATTAGGAGGGTACTCCGGTGCTATGGCCAACAAAGCGTTTTTCGGTGTTTCTTCTTGCTCTAAACTCGCAAAATGTAGGGTGCTGGAAAATGCATATTTGATGGTTGCAAATTTTAATAAGTAGGGTAGTGCACCATAGTTTACATCCTTACTTTCCACCGCTTCTTTTAACAATAATCCAAAGGGTAAATAACTTAATTCACCATCAGGGATAATCAGTAAATCTTCGCTGTTATAATCGGGTAGGAGTTTGTTGAATAGCTTGCGAGAAAGCTGGGTGAATTTCTGATAGACTTCCGGTGAATTACTATTGTTGATTGCAATGTTTTCATCAGATATTAATTCAAGTAAGTCTTCTAAATCTTCCTCGTATTCATGCGTTTTAACTTTGTAAAGCTTGCTCTGATTTTTGCCTATTTTCAGAATAAATAAGTAGCTTTCCGTGTAGGTGTTTTCGTACAGTATTTCATTGTCTTTTAATTGATTTTGAACATTTTTTAAAGAGATGTTTTCTACTTGATTTTTAATCTTATTGGTGAGCGGGTATTTTTCTTTAATATAAGTTTGAATTGCTTTTCGCTCTTCTTGTAAATCAAAAATTTCTGCTCCTAAATCTATATATTTTTTATTGTTTTTGAATTGATTTTGAGTAGCAGTTAGTTCGTCTATTTTTGATGAAACTCGACGTAATTTAACTGAAATGCTATCAGGAATCATGGTATGCTGAATGCGTTTTCCTGATTGAAGCGCTTCCAGAAGACTCAATCCTTTATCCTTTTCCATGTAGTAAAAAGCTTGCTCTTCTTGATTGGTCATTTGTTCGCAAATTTCTATTCCTTTAGAATAAATTCCGTGACCCATTTCACCTAGGAATATTTTTGCGGATGTAGTTAGAAAAGAGGCTCTTGATTCGTCCAATAAATCATCTGCTGCATTAATACTTTTGATTGCTGATCCGAGCAAAATAGGATGCTCTTCAAACTGTGATTTTTGTTTGATTTTTTCTGCCTTATTGCGCAATATTTCAATTGACCAATTTTCATAAAAAACCTGTTCAGCATTTGGGTTGTGATCCAAAGAAGAATATTCCCAACCATTAGATAATTCCCATAGACCTTGTTGATATAGATCTATTGCTTTATCTGTATCCTTTGTAGTTCTTGCAAGATTTAAACATGACAAGGAGCGGTCGTAGCTTTTGTCTGGTGCAACTTTATAGGCGCGATCATAGGCTTTTTGGAATAGTTGATGTGCACCCAGCGTGTCGAGATGTTCTATTAAACAAACTCCTTTACTTAACCATAATTCAATCCATCTTGCGTGATCTTTAGAAACTGATGCGGCGAATATTTTTTCATTTTCTTCATAATACTCAATCGCTTTTTCTCGTAATGCTCTAACATCTGGATGAGTGGCATCTATATCACTTGAAGTTGCTTCTAGTTGTTGGGCCATATAGTTATGTGCTTTTCCAAGATTCATGGTGGAATTTCCTTCCTGATAGCTATATTTTCCATTATGTATTTTTCGATACATATTTTTAGCTGTGGTGTACCATTCTAAGGATTCTTTATGCGCTTTTTCTGTTTCTAATACATTTCCCATTTGATGATAACTATGTGCTACATTTATCTCAAAAGTGTTCTCCATATTCTTATAGATTTCCATGGATTTAGAAATGTATAGTTTCGAAGTTTCAAAGTCTCTTTTGCGCTGGTACATCTGAGATAATCCATTATAAGCTTTAGCTTCGGCATCTTTATTTCCCTCTTCTATTGCACCCTTTAAAGCGATAGTTTGTGTTTCTATGGCTTTGTCAAGCATTCCCCAGTCTTGATATATTCCAGATATCGATTTGATTGTTCGTAAGGTACTATTTGCATTTTTACCTAAAGCGTCCATTTTTAGGGGTAAAGCGCGTTCATAATAATAAAGCGCACTATCTAATTGACGTTTTCTTTGATATACCGCTCCAATATTATTAAGCATGAAACTGCGGTATTTTATTCTCTCTTTTTCGTCTTCTACTTTTTGATAATATTTTAAAGCAATTCGATTATTTGTAATTGCTTGTTCGTAGGCGTGCGATTCTAGGTAGGCTTTACCAGCTGCATGATATAATTTGGGATGTATGATGTGAAATTCATCCGGTTGATTTTCTTCAAAATGAGAAATAGCTTTTTCTATTTCAATTTTTGCTGTTTCAAATTCAAAAAGATCTATGTAGTTATAGCAAATGGCATATTTTGTCTCATAATATTTTATCCAATTCTTATTTGTAAAGTATATGGAAAGTGCATCTTCGTAAAGCAAATTACTTTCTTTATAAGCACGTTCTGAAGCTAAAGCTTCAGCTTCTGCAAATAGTTTGTCTGCATTAGACTGCCCCGAAATGTAGTTAATTGAAAATGATAAAAACGTAATAAAGAAAATAAAGGTCTTTATCCTCAGCAAATGAGAAGTGTTATTTAAGTTGAGATAAGATCTTTTCAATTTCCTTGTTTTTGTAATTGCTTAATGATTGGAGTTTTAGGAAGGTTGATTTAGCTTTTTCTAGTTTGTTTAGTTTTAGTTGGACTAATCCAAGTAACCAGTATTTTTGATCTCTTAAGCTACTGTTATCTGAAATTTGAAGAAATGAACTTTCAGCAAGCTCAAATGCATTTGTTGCTATATAAGCGTTGGCTAGCATCATATAGAGTTCAGGAGTCATTTCTACCTCTTTTGCATTCGTGATAAAACCTGAATAATCTTTGCTTATGTACGATTGTTTTAATTCTTCAGCTGTATTGCCTCTTGCTTGCTGTGCTATATAAGGCTCATAATTCTGTGCAAATAACTGTTCTGGTTCTTCGACAGTAAATATGTTTTTATAAGTGATGTAGCTCAATGCGAGTAGCAGAAAAGCGGAAATTAGCCAAAGTAATCGATTCGATTTAGCGGGTTTTGTTGTAGGTTGTTCTGAATCAGAACTTAAATCATCAATATGTATATTCTGTAATTCATTGCGTAAGTTATCACGTTCTATATTTACAGATGCAGCTTTAATTGAAAGAAAAAAGTCAAATTCTTTTTTAAATTCTTCATTAGAATTCAGTTCATGATTGAACTTTTCCAATTCATCAGATGACATTTTACCAGTGAAGTAGGCTTCAAAATTTGCTTCATTTTTTTCCATAACTAATATATTCCTTTAGACTTTAAGCTAGTCCTTAATTTCTGTAAGCAGTAGTATTTTTTCTTTTTCGCTTTGTCTGCGTTGTCTAATACATTTCTGCTAGCTATTTCAGCCATACTATAGCCCCAATATGCCCAATCCATTATGATTGAATAACATGGTTCACCTAATGATTTGATCTCTTCTTTTACTGTTAATACATCAAGAGATGATTCTAGTATCCTGCCAGGATCATTAGGTTCAGAATCTAAGTCTTCATTTAATTCTAAATGCTGTACATTTTTATTAGTCGAACTATATCTAATAAAGTCCACTGATTTATTATATAATATTTTATAAAGGTATGTGCTGATTTTAGATTGACCGTGAAATGTATTGGTTTCTATATTCCAAATGACTGAAGAAATGGAATCGGCATAGATATCTTTAATTGCTTGCGAAGACAAATGCAGTTTTGCCTTTATCATATGCATCATGCCAAGATTTTGTTGAAACAGAGCTAAAACACCTTCTCTTTTTCTTTTACCGCCTAGACGAATATCTTGTATTAAAAGTTTATCCTCTAAATTGTTAATCTTATTTTATTTTTTGGTAGAACTCAAAAATACGAAAAAGAAGTTTAGTTATATTATAATCATTGTCAATATATTATCATGTTTTTATTTTCTTTTTAATAGAATATTGGACCTATTTAAATTCATTTCGACAAATACGAATAGATAACTTTAATAAAGAGTACAATTAACTTTTTATGTGTTAGTGGGCGCTATTGTGGCAGTTCCTTTTTATGAAAGCATGGAAAGGTTGTGTTAAGAACCAAAAATCAATTGAAGGTCCACTTATTTTTTAGGTAGGTAATCCTGGCTAGGTAAGTCCTAGGCAGGATTTTTTATTGGTTTAAATTGGACTAGTATGTTAATAATTTATTCTTCCTTAATAAGATTTAATTCACCGCTGAAAGATGCAGAGAAATCTCCTGTCCTATTGTAAGTGATATTTAATTTGATGGAATCATTATCAGTATGATACTCTCCATATCCGGAAAGACTTTCATAATAATATCTTTTTTCACCGCCTGGACTAGGCAAGCCCTCTTTCTTTACATCAATGTATTCGTCAATAATTATTTCGCAATCGTTAATTTGTCCAGACATTGGAGCAATAGGAAACCAAAATTCAGATCCGCCTAATCCATTAGTTTCAAATTTATTTTCTTCTAAAAGAGTTATTATAATTTTATGACTTGAGGTGTCGGAATAGTCTGAGTAAAATAGATATGTGCCAGTAATGTTTTCATGGTCACATTTCGTCATGTTGGTACATGAATTCAAAAAAAATAATAATAAAAAAATACCGAGTAGTTTCATGTTTTAAATATTCTTTTTGACTTATTTTTAAGTGTGTTCTTAATGTTTTATGATGATGGTAATCCTATTTCATAAACTTAAAATTTAGCTATATGAATTTATACCATATTTCTCAAACTAATTATTAATCTAATATATAGCTTTTTTTGTTGACAAGATGTTGGATTCAGGCTTAAATAGTTGCAATTTTAAAGCTCTTAATAGTAATTGAATCCACTTTGCTTCAAAATGACATTTAACGAAATAGCAGAATGATTTCGAACATTTTATCTTTTAAATTTTTATATTTAACTCAAAGAAAATATCATGTTTAAAAATCTAGTTTACATATTTATCCTCCCTTTTTTATTTGTAGTTTCTTGTACAACAGATGATTCTGAAGTTGAAGATATGATGATGGAACAAGAAATGGATCCGGTAGAAGAAGAAATGGACCCGGTAGAGGAGGAAATGGATGCAAGATTAGCAAAATATATAGGCGAGTATAAAATTTCTGGGTTTCATAGGATTGGTATCGTTGTATTTTATGATGATGACTGGAATATAATAGGATCTGGTTATGATACCTTGTATTTTGAAGATGTACAATTAACTATAGATGAAATT
>CAZSKA010000145.1:0-10127 GCA_964607315.1 uncultured Saprospiraceae bacterium
CTTAAAAAGCCTCGCCGTAACTACTGTTATGCCTACGTTTTTTAACTCGAACTAAAAAAATTAATTATCAAAATTTTATACGACATTTTGAAATTAAATTGATATAAGATAATCTTTTGAATAAAGATAATAAGCTATAAAACAAAAAATGCCCGTTTCAAAAGAAACGAGCATTTCAATATATCTTTTTAATTTTCTCTTAAGCCGAGAAACTAGATCCACAACCACAAGATTCAGTTGCATTTGGATTGTTGAAAGTAAAGCCCCTGTTTTCAAGGCCTTCTAACCATCCAATCTCCATACCAATCAAATATAATCCAGCTGACTTTTCCATATAAATTGTCATATCGTCAATCATGAATTCTTGATCGTTTTCTTTCTTTGTATCAAATCCTAAGATGTAAGAAAAACCTGAGCATCCTCCACCTTTTACTCCCACTCTTAAACCATGTGTTCCAGGAATGTTTTGTTCAGTCATTATTCTCTTAAGTTGAGCTAATGCTGTATCTGAAATTTTAATGGGACTAGTTGCTACTTTTTCTAATACTTCTGCCATTATCTTTATTGTTTGAGTGAATTAACGCTTACAAATATAATTTAGTTTTGATAAAGCTTAATTATTAATGCGAATAAAAATTAAACTTTTGTTAAACAAAAGTCAGGGACAGAGTAAAAAAATGCCGATGAGAATAGATCTCATCGGCAATGATTGTTTTTAAAAGATATTTTAACTGTGCTCAAAATATCCTTACATCAATTTTTATTTATTGATTTTCACCTCAATTCTTCTGTTCATTGCTTTTCCTTCTGCAGTTGAATTATCACCTATAGGAGAATTTGGACCATAGCCTTTAGTTGCAATTCTAGAAGCATCAATTCCATCAGCTTCTAATCTAGTTTTTACAGCATCAGCTCTAGACTGAGATAATTTCATGTTCATATCAGCATTACCTGAAGAATCTGTATGACCTTCTACAGTTATAGAAACAGCTTCATATGCTTTAAGAATAGCTGCTAAGTTGTCTATTTCACCAAAAGATTCTGCTTTAATTTCTGATGAACCAGTGTTGAAATTCAGGTTGTTGAATTTAAAAGTAGCATCTCCAGAAGCATCTCCTTCAATGAAAGTTTTCATTTGTTCTCCAACTGATCCAGCTGAGAAAGTAATTTCATCAAGTGCTTCTTTAGCTGCTTCATTTACTTTTCCAAACATGTTTTTAGCTCCATCAACCATAGCTCCACCTGCAGCCATAGCTCCATCTTTTGCCATATTACCCATGTCTTTAGCTCCATCAGCCATTGCTCCACCTGCATCTTTCATTTTATCACCTGCATTTTCCATTGTACTACCAACAGCATCGCCAAGTGCAGTGTCCTTACACATACTAGTTTGACTTAAACGATAAGCTCCACCTAGTGCCAAAGCAGCTAGAATCAACCATCTCCATAATCCTCCTTTCTTAGGTGTAATTGCATCAGCAGAAGATTTTATTGCTCCACCGGCAGCAGAAGCTGTATTTCCTACCATTTTAGCACCAGCTTTAGCTGCACCAGTAGCTGCAGCAGCAGTTTTTCCAACAACTTCACCTGTTTTATCTACAGCGCCAGCAGCTACATTTTTAGCACCATCAACAGCATCGCCAGCTAAATTTTTAGCACCTCCTACAACATTACCTAAAGCTCCTGTTGCAGCACCAAGTGCACCACCAGCTAAATCCTTAGCACCTCCAAGTAAACTACCTAGTCCGAGTAAATTACCCATTCCAGCAGGTAATGCACTTGATACTAAATCTTTTTGGCTATCTAGTAAGCTTGTAAACCCACTAACATCTAAACCATCATCTTTTATTTTTTTACTTAAACCTCCCATTAAAAATGGAGTTGCCATTTTGAATAATGACATAGCTGAACCACTTTTGATACCACCTAGTTTACTAACCATATCAACAGCTCCACCTAGTTTATTACCCATAAGGCCACCTAGTAATCCTGTTCCCATATTCATAAGTGAACCATCACTGTCGCCATCTGCGCCATCCAACATAGATCCAATATTTCCTAACATTCCAGGATCTACTCCTTTTACCATGTCAAAAATTTTGGATACTCCACCTTCTTCTGATCCTTTTCCTATCACTGAGCCTAATACAGTTGGTAAAACACCTCCTAGTGCTTTAGTAATTCCACTTTCGCTTTCTCCTAACATGGATGCAGCTTTTTTGGCTAAAAGACCACCAACTTGGCCTTTTACCATGTCTAATAAATTAAATGACATAATACGTTTTGTTTAATAACACTTTCGTGCGTTGAATTAAAAATAATTAATTTAATATTGTTCTGACAGTTAACTAATTTGCCTTTAAAATTGACATTCAGGGAAATCAAATATATTATATTTCATCTTGAATTCATATATTCTTTATAACAAAAAATTAACACTCTTAATATTAGTATTTTTCTTACTATATTAACTTTTGCAAATCATGGATTTAGACCTTATTCAAATTTTTCAAAAACTTTTGGGTTCCTCCCAAAAACCTACTGAATTACGACCTAAACTGCTCAGAGTGTTTGAGAATGTCCTAGAACAAGCACTTATTGATGAGAGGATTTCCTTTACTTCGCTATTCGCAAAAATTAGTTTTCTTGGTGAAAAGTATAATCTTTCGGGCTTTGAAAGATATGAATTACATTATTTACGCAAGTTAATAGAGGAAAATGATGATGAATCAAAAGAAGAAATTATTCACTTACTTTCTTACCTTATACCTCATCTTCTTCAGACATGTTTAGGCATACAAATTCCCTCGGAAATTCAAAAAATAATTCCTTCTAGTTCCGGTGTAAAGTTTGAGAAACGTCCTATAAGTAAATATCTGGCAGAAGTGAAATTTTACTGCCTTGAAATACAAAAATCTACAGGTATTCTAATTGGGTATTCTAATGAAGATCCCACAGAAAAAGTATCTGTAAACTACAAACTTCAGGATAGAAATATTCGATTTGCAGACAATGTAGAGCTTATAGAGGAGTTGCCAGTTTTGATGATGCTATTAGAGGTGGAGGTCGCAATAGATGGAGTGTATCGACCATCTACAATTATTAGTGAACCAGATTATCTTCTTGATGCAACGGCGATTGCAAATTGCTTTAGTGGGAATAAACACTCCTACATTTCCTTCATTTTGAGGAAATTTCTACCGATGTCTCGCTCAAAGCCATTGTTATTAGGAAATATGGCGAATTATTTTTTGGATCGATTAATTCAACAATCAAACCTATCATTCAAAGAAATTTTACCTGAGTTGTTCGAGATTGATCCCTTAGGATTTACCGTGCTAAAAGATGAAGAAGTTAGTGGATTTGTGAATGATTTGAAAATGCATTTTTCCAATATTCAATATACAGTAAATCATTTGTTACAATCAGCTGATATTAATCCGTCCAAAGTTTATTTGGAACCGAGTTTTATCAGTCCTATTTACGGTATTCAGGGAAGACTAGATTTGTTAATGCCCGATGATAAACAGCCCAAAATCGTTGAGTTAAAATCAGGTAGTATATTTAAGCCAAATGCCTATGGCGTAAACAGTCCTCACTACATTCAAACATTAATGTATGATTTACTTATTCGCTCTACTTTTAAGGGGGTTGAACCCAAAAATTTCATATTATACAGTAAGGAAAAAGAGAAGCCATTGCGCCTTGCTCCTAGGATTGTTGCCCAACAAAAAGAGGCTTTACATGTAAGGAATCATTTGCTTTCCATAGAGAATGAACTAGGTCTTGTAAGTCAAAAGCCAGGTTTTTTTGAAGGAATAAATACGAATCGATACAGTGAGTTAAAAGGATTCGAAATGCGAAATGTGGAGTCTTTCGAGAAAGTATGGACAGGATTAGATGAGGTAGAAAAGACGTACTTCAAGTCGTTTACATCTTTCATTTCAAAAGAACATAAACTATCCAAAATAGGAGAGTATGGACAAGATAAAAGTAATGGTTTAGCGGGCCTTTGGCTTGATAGTCCCGAAGAAAAGTGTGAACAATTTTCCATGTTAACCATGCTTGAAATAGGAGAAAACAATGCAGATAAAGAAAATGCCACTATAGAACTTCTGCATTCTCCATATACAAATGAAATCTGCAATTTTAGACAGGGTGATATTCTTGTATTATACCCTTTGGGCAAGGGAACCGCAAGCCCACAAAATAATCAAATCTTCAAATGTAATGTACTAGAAATAAGAGCTAAAAGCATCACAATTTCTCTACGTGGAATTCAAAAAAACTTTCAAATTTTTCAAGAAAACAGGTATTGGGCATTAGAGCATGACACTATGGATACATCTTTTACAAATATGTATCGCCAGCTTTTTTTATGGGCTGAAGCGCCCAAAGTTAAAAGAGAACTTTGTATTGGTAGACGAACTCCGGCCGAAGCGAATGGGGAGATGATTGATGCATTAAATGAAGACTCATATAGTTTTATGACTGAAAATCAGAAAGAAGTGTTAAGTCAGATGATTCAGAGTCCAGAATATTTCTTGGTTTGGGGTCCTCCGGGGACAGGTAAAACTAGCGTGTTGATCAGTAAGTATATCCAGTATATGATGGATCATACAGATGAGAATTTATATGTATTGGCATATACCAACAGAGCCGTTGATGAATTATGTGAGGCTATAGAGCAGTTAGGAGAAACTTATGTAGATATGTACGTGCGGGTGGGTTCTTCCTATGGTACAGATGCAAAATATGTACCTAATCTGCTGCGATCTAAAATTAAAGGAATTACCCATAGAAATAAACTAAAAGAAAAGATCAAATCTCACAGGATGGTGGTGGGAACAATAGCTTCACTTGCTTCTCGACAGGTCATTTATGAATTAATAAAACCAAGTAGATTGATTGTCGATGAAGCATCTCAGATATTAGAACCAAATATTGTTGGATTACTTACTCGCTTTCAACAATTTGTGTTAGTAGGAGACCATAAGCAATTGCCTGCAGTAGTGGTGCAAAAGGAAAGGACAAGTGCTGTCAAAGAGGAAGTTTTGAAAGAAATAGGGCTGAGTAATAGAAGGAATTCCCTTTTTGAGAGACTTTACGCTCAAGCAATAAAAGAGGGCATTTTATCGGCTTTTGGGCAATTACAACTTCAAGGAAGAATGCATCAAGATATTATGAAATTCCCGAGTATGGAGTTTTATAATGGGCAATTAAAAGTAATGCCTTCATCTTCAAGATTAACATCATACGCATCTTACGATATACCTCGATTAGGTTTCATTCAAGCAGATGTTCCTGCTACAGAAACATTAAGTAAAACGAATCATGCCGAGATACAAGCATTATTAAACATACTTCCACAATTTTTAAATTTGGGCTTAAAGCCCAAAGAAATTGGAATAATAACTCCATTTAGAGCTCAAATTGCTGCCATACAGAAAGCGATACAAAATCAATTACCAACGGCAGAAGGAATTTCTATTGATACGGTGGAGCGATATCAAGGAAGTGCGAAGAAAGTAATTATTATTTCATTTTGTTGCAATTCGGTATTACAATTTGATCATATGCAATCTTTAGATGCAGATAAGGTAGATAGAAAATTAAATGTTGCTTTGACAAGAGCAAAAGAACACTTAATTTTGGTAGGAGATGAACGTGTGTTAGGCGCTAATGCTTTGTATAAGAAATTAATAGATTCTTGTCAGAAAATGTAATATTTAACCTCAAATAAATTATTATGAAAATTAGTATAATACTGTGTTGTGTATGCATAGTTTTTAGTATGAATGCTCAGGTAGGAGGATTAGGATTTATCGATATTTCTTATACTACTATAGGAGAAGAATTTATAGATGCCAGTTCTGATGGTTTTACAAATCCAGAGGTACAACTCAATGAAAATGGCATAGGTATAGGGGCAAATGGGAAGTTCTTTTTTAATTCATTTAGCGTAGGAGGAGGAGGTTCTGTGTCTTTTATAGGAAGTGATAATGATGCTGTGAGGATGAATGTAGGATTAGGGTATGGGACAGTTGGTTATAACTTGGTAAGATCAGAAGATCTTTTGGTAAATGCCTCAGCAAGACTTGGTGGATTTGGTAATACATTAAGTGTGGCAGGAGAAACAGATAATGTTTTTGATTTTGGAGGAGTGTCTGTAAGTGAGAATGCCGAGTTTGTTTCAGGTTCATTTATGTATGGAGCAGAAGTTGATGTTATATATTTTATAGACCAAGTTCCTGGATTAGCATTGGGGATAGGAGCATATTTTAATGCGCCTCTAGCCTTATTGAGTTGGCAGGATAGTAATGGTAGCGTTCTAGATGCAGTGGAGCAAGGAGCGTATACACATTTTGGGATTAGTTTAAAAATAGGAGGAGGAGGATTTACGTATTAAAATATGAAGTATTACCCAAGGTTAAAAGATAAAGAGCTTCAGGCTTTAGAGAAAGATTTTGTTGATTTTTTGGTGGTTAATGGCATTACAGCTGAAGACTGGGTGAAAATCAAAGAATCAGATATGAAAAAAGCTGAAGGATTGATTGGAGAATTTAGTAATGTGGTCTATGAATCAAGTTTAAGGAAAGCAGATTACCTTTTGATGGTAGATAAGAAAGTCATTATGTGTTTTAATTGTTTAGAGACACAAGTAGTGATGGCATCGTTGAAGTATAAAGGAAATCAAGAATTTGATTTTCATACAGTAGATGATTTAGCAAGTTTGCTTAATGATAAGCGTTTTAAGTTTGTAAGTAGAATTGCAAATAAGGCATATGAAAAGAAGCGAGAACATGAGATGTATGATATGATAAATAGTGGTTGTAAAATTACTGATGAAAAAGTATTTCAATTAATTAGTTTGTTTTGGAATCAATCACGTGCAAAGGAGAACTAAGTTTGTGTTTCTTTTGATATTTTAACGAAGGATGATTTATTGTTTTTAGTATTTCGTTTTAGTTGAAATTACATTCTTTCATGTAGGATTTTTTGCTAATCTTTATTATCTTTCGGGCATGAAAGGAATTAAATATACAAGTGCATATGTAGTGCCATTTCTATGTCTAATTGGAATTTTGCAGGGTGGTTATTTGGTATGGGGAGCTGTGATTTTTGCCTTTGTTATTGTTCCTATTTTAGAGCCATTTCTTCAACAGGATGCAAAGGATTATTCAGCTGAAGAAAAGAGCACAAGACTTTCGAATGGTTTTTTTGATGTGCTGTTATATTTGAATATTCCGGTTATTTATACTTTGTTATTTATGTTGTTATCTCAGGCACAGATAGGATTGTACACAACTGCTGAGTTGATAGGTCTTGTTGCTTCTATGGGAGTGACTTTAGGAGCCTGTGGTATTAATGTAGCACATGAATTAGGTCATAGAGATACTAAGTGGGAACAGTTTTTAGCCAAGTTGTTGCTTTTACCATCACAGTATATGCATTTTTTCATAGAACATAATAGAGGACATCATAAATTTATTGCAACAGAGGAAGATGCAGCTTCTGCTAAATTTAATGAACCGCTGTATTTGTTTTGGATTAGATCTATATTCGGTCAGTATAAGAATGCATGGAAACTTGAAAACAAACGTTTAGGAAGGGCGGGTATGTTAGAAATAGGATTTCAAAATGAGATGCTGATTTTTACTTTTCTTCAGATAGGTTTTGTTATTTTAATAGCATTTGTTTTTTCGCCTTTGATAGCAGGAATATATATGGGAATTGCATTGATAAGCATTTTACTTTTAGAAACAATTAATTATGTAGAGCACTATGGATTAAGGAGAAAGAAGAATGCAAATGGTCGTTATGAAACGGTTCAAGTTTGGCATTCATGGAATTCTAACCATAAGTTTGGACGAATCATTCTATACGAACTGACGAGACATTCAGATCATCATTTCCAATCCAACAAGAAATATCAGATATTAGAACATAAAGATAAAGCACCTCAATTACCATATGGTTATCCTAGTTCCATGTTGTTGGCATTAGTTCCACCTATTTGGTTTAAGGTGATGAATAAGCGTGTTGAGAAAATAAGAACAACAGTATCGTAAAAATAATTATGGGAGATTTTAGAGTTATAAGTTCAGATTTGAAGAGTCAAATGACAAGTAAGCATGTCTTTGATGGTTTTGGTGCAGGAGGTGAAAATAAGTCACCTCATCTGAAATGGGAGAATGCTCCAGAAGGTACGAAGAGTTTTTTAGTTATTTGTTATGATCCAGATGCACCGACGGTAAGTGGATGGTGGCATTGGTGTGTTTTTAATGTTCCAAGTGATGTTTTTGAATTTAAAGATGGAATAAATGATTATCCTGAAGGATGTGGACATGGAATAAATGATTATGGAAATATGGGATATGATGGCGCTTGTCCTCCTCCAGGTGATGCTGCACATGCGTATCATTTCACTGTCTATGCATTATCAATTGAACGTATAGAATTAGAAGATGGCACACAGCCAGCAATGATAATGTTCAATGCTAATGCACATATTCTAGCAAAAGCTACAGTAACTAGTTATTATTCGAGGTAAAAGTTATAATACTTCTTGTAAAATTAAGGTGAAATAAATTTATCTTTTAAAAGTAAATAGGTATAAAAAAACCCTTAGAACAAATATGTTTTAAGGGCTTTTATTTCTTTATGCAGATTAAGAATTTTTACATGAGCGAAAGTTGCATTTTTTGTTCAAGGCTTGCAACTGTATCTTTGAAAGCTCGATCAGTATCCATTCTATCTTTTACAGTTCTACAAGAGTGTAAAATGGTACTATGGTCTCTTCCTCCAAAATATGAACCTATGCTTTTCAAGCTGTTTTTAGTGTATTCCTTACTAAAGTAGATGGAAAGATGTCTTGCAGTTGCGATGTCTTGTTTACGGGTTTTTGAACCTAGTTTTTCCACATCAATACCAAAGAATTCTGATACCATTTCTTTAATCAAGTCAACTGTAATTTCTTTACTTTCATTGTTGTTCATTCGTTTGATAACTTCTCTTGCAAGATCCATATCAATTTCTCTTTGATTTAGAGTTGCTTGCGCAATAAGTTGAATCAAAACACCTTCTAATTCTCTAATATTGTTTTTGATATGAGTACAAATAAAGCTACTTACCTCCCTAGGGACATCGATATTTTCTTTCACCATTTTTGCCTCCATAATGGCAATTCTAGTTTCCAATTTTGGTCTTGATAAATCAGCTTCTAAACCCCATTTGAATCTAGAAAGTAATCTATCTTGAACGCCTTGCATTTCGCTTGGTGGGCAATCAGAAGTAAGTATAATTTGCTTACCGCACTGTTTAAGATGATTAAATATATTGAAGAAAATTTCTTGTGTTTTCTTCTTATCAGCAAGGAATTGAATATCATCAACTATAAGTACATCAACTAATTGATAAAAATTAGTAAAGTCTGTAACTGATCCATTTTTTATAGATTGAATAAGTTGGTTAGTAAACTTTTCAGTAGAGACGTATAAAACACTTTTAGAAGGATGTTTATCTAGTACTTCATTACCAATAGCCTGGGCTAAATGCGTTTTACCTAGACCTACTTCACCAAATATAAAAAGAGGATTAAAAGCAGTTTCTCCGGGTCTATCTGCAATGGCTTTACCAGCAGATCTAGCTAATGAATTACAGTCACCTTCAATATAATTATCAAGTCTGTAAGCAATATTTAACTGCGGATTTACTTTTACTCTTTTGATTCCAGGAATTACGAAAGGGTTTTGGATCTCATTAGGAGAAATTCCACCTTCTAATTCTTCAGAATCAGTATTTCTAGAAGCATTGTGCTCTCCATTGTTTTTTTCTACTTTAAAGCGGTATTCAAGGCGGCCATTTTTTCCTAAAACTTGACCTATAGCTTGTCTCAATACATTCAAGAAGTTTTCTTCTAGCCATTCATAAAAGAATTGGTTAGGAACTTCAATTGTTAATATATCTCCTTCAAGCTTCACTGCCTTGATGGGATCAAACCATGTTCTTAAGGTTTGGGTATTGACATGTTCTTTTATCACATCCATACATCTATCCCACGCACCTAAGTAATCTTTTTTCATCTTTAGCTTATTTTAAACAAACTATATATAAAGAATATAATT
>CAZSKA010000146.1:0-10090 GCA_964607315.1 uncultured Saprospiraceae bacterium
GAAAAATTAAGTATCAAAATTTTATACGACATTTTGAAATTAAATTGGTATTAGAATATTTCCCTCATTTATATAATGCAAATTGTAAAAGCACCGTTGACTCGGAAAAGAAATGGCCTAAAAAGCAAATTGATTACCATAAAAAATGGTAATCAATACTTTTTGGTGTTAATAGGTAGTTCGGTGTATAGGTGCTACAAAGGTATCTCTTTATGTCTTTTATTTTTGAGAAAGTTTGTAAATGGAACACTAAATAAGATAATTGGTAGAGTTTCCTTTGTAAGTGTTCAATTTTGTTATTTAAAAATAGCATCATTACCTGATAAAAACTGAATATAATCTTCATTTCGAAGGATAAAAAAAGCCCATAATCAAGATGATTACAGGCTTTTATATCTTGTACTATATTAAAGTTAATACAACTCTCCTTTTAGAATACTTCTTGAAATAACCATTTTTTGGATTTCACTTGTACCTTCGTAAATCTGCGTAATCTTTGCATCTCTCATCAAACGCTCTACATGATACTCTTTTACGAATCCATAACCTCCGTGGACTTGGACAGCCTCTACAGTATGTTTCATAGCTACTTGAGAAGCATATAATTTTGCCATACTTGCCGCTGACAAATAGTCTTTACCTTGATCTTTTAAAGCAGCTGCTTTGTGAACTAAAAGTCTTGCTGCTTCTATTTCTGTTGCCATATCAGCAAGCTTAAATGCAATTGCTTGATGTTTTGCTATTGGCTTACCAAATGCTTCTCTTTCTTTTGCATATGCTACTGACAATTCATATGCACCTGCTGCAATCCCTAAGGCTTGTGCTGCTATACCAATTCTTCCTCCAGACAATGTCTTCATTGCAAACTTAAAACCAAATCCATCTTCTCCTATTCTGTTTTCTTTAGGAACCTTAACATCATTATACATAATCGTATGTGTATCGCTCGATCTGATTCCTAACTTATCTTCCTTACCACCTATTGTCACTCCTTCCCAATCTGCTTCTACAATAAAAGCATTAATTCCTCTATGCCCCTTATCTTTATCCGTCTGAGCGATTACTAAATGTACACTTGAACTTGCACCGTTTGTTATCCAGTTCTTTGTACCATTTAAAATATAATGATCTCCTTTATCTTCTGCAATAGTTCTTTGACTTGTAGCATCTGATCCTGCCTCTGGCTCACTTAAACAAAATGCACCAATCCACTCGCCAGTTGACAATTTAGTAAGATATTTTTGTTTTTGCGCCTCTGTGCCAAATGTCTCTAATCCCCAACAAACTAGCGAATTATTAACTGACATAATCACAGAACATGAGTTATCAATCTTACTTATTTCTTCCATTGCAATTACATAGGAAAGAGTGTCCATTCCTCCTCCTCCATATTTCTCATTTGTCATCATTCCAAGAAAACCCATTTCCGACATTCCTTTTATCTGCTCGGTAGGATATTCCATCTTAGAATCTCTTTCTATAACACCAGGCTTAAGTTCTCGCTGAGCAAACTCTCTTGCAGCTTCCTTTACTGCTTCATGTTCTTCTGTGTAATTTATCTCTATCATTTATATATTACTTTCTTGTAAAATTTCCATAATCGTTCGAAAAGCAAGTGCGCTTTCCCCAAATTTATCCTGGTGATCTTTTTTCAATGCGGGAGCATGATGCTCTAAATATTCCTGTAATTTTTGCTCACTTGGAGCTACATATTGTATAGCATAAGTTACTCCGTCTTTATCATCAACAAACTTTATTCTATTCAGTTTAAAAGATTCGAAACAGTTCGTATTCATTACATCAAGAATATGCTCCTTTGTCATATAAGAAAGCCATTCGTTTGACCTTTCATGTGCAACCAATACCGTCACATTATATAATTGCTTAGCCATCACTTATGCTTCTTTGTCCTTTAAGTCAAGTGCCAAGTTTAACTCGTCTAATTGATCTGCATCTACCGGTGAAGGCGCATCAATCATCACATCTTTGCCTTGATTATTTTTAGGGAACGCAATGAAATCTCTAATACTTGCTTGGCCATTCATAACCGCACATAATCTATCAAAACCAAATGCAATTCCTCCATGAGGTGGAGCTCCATACTCAAAAGCACCTAATAAAAATCCAAATTGTGCCTCTGCTTCTTCCTTTGTAAATCCTAATAAATCAAAATTCTTAGATTGTAATGCTCTATCGTGAATTCTAATCGATCCTCCTCCGATTTCAGATCCATTAATTACTAAATCATAAGCATCCGCACGTAAACTTTTCATTGTCTCATGATCTCCATTAAGCATACGTTGCTGATCTTCCTTTTTAGGTGCTGTAAATGGATGGTGCATAGCATGAAATCGATTGCTATCTTCATCCCACTCTAATAATGGAAAGTCAATTACCCATAGTGGTTTAAAATCTCCCTCCTTTATCAAATCATGCTTTCTCCCCATCTCTAATCTCAACTCATTAAGTTGTTTTCTCGTTTTCTCTTCCTCTCCAGATAAGATAAATACAATATCACCTGTTTCAGCACCTAACTTTTCCTTCCAACTATTCAGTTTATCATCATCAAAGAACTTTCCTACACTACTCTTTACTCCATCTTCCAAATACTTAATATACACTAAGCCTTTCGCTCCTATTTGTGGTCTTTGCATCCATTCTGTCAACTTCTTAATATCTTTATTACTATAAGAAGCTGCTTGACCCTTAACTGTAATTCCTACTACTAATTCAGAATTATCAAACACACTAAATCCCTGTCCTTGAGCAACATCATTCAATCCTACAAACTCCATCCCAAATCTCAAATCCGGTTTATCACTTCCGTATCTTTCCATCGCCTCATCATATGACATCCTTGGAAAATCTCCTAACTCTATATCAAGCGTATGTTTAAACAAATGTCTTGTCAATCCCTCGAAAGTATTTAAAATATCTTCCTGTGTAACAAAAGACATCTCACAATCTATTTGCGTAAATTCAGGTTGACGGTCAGCACGTAGATCCTCATCTCTAAAACATTTTACAATCTGAAAATATTTATCTATACCACCTACCATCAAAATCTGTTTGAATGTCTGAGGAGACTGCGGCAAAGCATAGAACTGTCCAGGATTCATTCGGCTTGGAACAACAAAATCCCTTGCGCCTTCTGGTGTAGATTTGATAAGATTTGGAGTTTCTACTTCTATAAATCCTTGTTGACTTAAGTGAAGTCTTGTTTGAAGTGCAAGATTCGATCTGAAAATAAGATTTTCCTTGACAGGGTTCCTTCTTATATCCATGTAACGATACTTCATTCGTAAATCATCTCCACCATCTGTGTCATCTTCTATTGTAAATGGCGGTGTTTTTGCCGCATTCAAGATAGAAAATCGCAATACATCGATTTCTATATCACCAGTTGTTCTATCAGGATTTTTATTACTTCTTTCTCTTACTACACCTTCAGCATTAATGACAAATTCTCGTCCCAATTTATTTGCTTGATCTGCTAATTCTGGTTGCTCATCTTGATTGAAAACAAGCTGAGTTATACCATAACGGTCCCTTAAATCTACAAATGTTAATCCTCCAAAATTTCTTGTTGCCTGAACCCAACCACTTAATGTTACTGATGAACCTACATCAGAAATCCTTAATTCTCCGCAAGTATGCGATCGATACATAATTATATTTCTATCTATTAATGAAAAGAAATGCCAAAAACACTGGCTATTTCCACGAACAAACGCTCGCAAAATTAGTAAAAAAAGGAAGATTACTTTAAGAAAAAATCAAGGAATAAATGATTCTACAATTCTTATTCAATGATATGACAGAAATTAACTGTCTGATATTATTCCGGATTAAACAACAAGCCCACTATCTCATAATCCTCTTTTGAACCTTCAAGGTAAATAAATACGCGAAAATTTCCTTTTGAAGTCTTTAGTTGCCCTACTCTATATTGAGTCTTATTGTTTTTTGAACTACCTTGATGTAACTCACTTCCAGCTATTGGTCCTACTTCTTCAAGAAAATTTTGAACAGCCGAAATCGCTTCAGCCTTATCCATAAATTCTTGACTATCATTCACACACACTTCCATATCCTCGCTGAATTTTTGAGTAATGTTCGTTAAATCCTTTTTAGCAATATCTTTGAAATAGCTGGAAATATTTTGGGCTTGACCCATTCCAACAAAAAATATGCTTAATATAATAGAAAATAAATATTTCATCTTTGTTTTATTTAATTTTGCCACTCTTTCAATTAGATATAGCAAATTTGTTTTTCGCTGTAAATAGCTATTTAATTAATTAACGTACTAGTTTACAATAAAAGTTTCAAATTTAAAATTAATTCAATAATCACAATTCACTCAATTACATGACGTATAAAAAATCCTTTTTACTCATTCTTGATGGCTGGGGCCTGGGAAAAATTAGCGAAGTTGATGCTATTCAGCAGGCGAATACCCCAGTATATGAAAGCCTTATTCAAAAATATCCTAATAATACATTAGTAACTTTTGGAGAAGAAGTAGGGCTTCCAGAAGGACAGATGGGGAACTCTGAAGTTGGGCATTTAAATATTGGTGCTGGACGAATTGTAGATCAAGAGCTGGTACGAATTAACAAGGCTTGCAACAACAAAACACTCATAGATGAAGCTCAGATTCAGCACCTTATAAAATATGCTAAAGAAAACAACAAGCCTGTTCATCTTATGGGTTTATTATCAGATGGTGGTGTACATTCACATATAAATCATTTGATTGCAATAGTTGATATGTTGGCGGAGTCGGGGCTCCAAAATATCTATATTCATTGTTTTATGGATGGCCGAGATACTGCTCCCCAAGGCGGAATTGTTTACATGGAACAATTGTTAGATTCCATTAAAGGAAAAGCAAAAATTGTTTCTATCATTGGCCGCTATTATGCCATGGATAGAGATAATCGATATGAGAGAATCGAAAAAGCATATGATTTGATGGTAAAAGGCGAAGGCGAAAAATGGGATGATCCTCTTGCAGCAATACAACATTCTTATGACAAGGATCTAACTGACGAATTCATTCTTCCTATTTCTATCAGCCACACAGAAAATACATTGATGAAATCAGGAGATGCTGTTCTATTTTTCAATTTTAGGACTGACCGACCCAGACAAATAACAAATGTCCTTACCCAAAATGACATGCCTGATTACAACATGCAAAAGCTCGATTTAGCTTTTTTCACCATGACAGAATACGACGAAAATTTTAGAAACATTAATGTTGTATTCACAAAAGATAAAATTGCAAAAACCATAGGAGAGGTTGTTTCTGATCATGGGTTGACACAACTAAGAATAGCCGAAACAGAGAAATACCCTCATGTAACTTTCTTTTTCTCAGGAGGACGCGAGGCAGCATTCAAAGGAGAATCTAGAATTCTTATTCCTTCTCCTAAAGTTGCGACGTATGACTTAAAACCAGAAATGAGTGCTAATGAAATAACTGAAAAAGTAACAGCATTTATCGATTCAGATGGTCCTGATTTTATTTGCTTGAATTTTGCAAACACAGACATGGTAGGTCATACAGGTGATTTTGAAGCAGCTAAAGTCGCTGCGGAAATTGTGGATTCATGTTTAGGAAAGTGTGTGAACAAAGCATTGGAACACCATTACGAAATCATAATTATCGCTGATCATGGCAATTCAGATATTATGAAAAACAAAGATGGTTCTGTACATACAGCACATACCACAAACTTAGTTCCTATAATTTATGTTAGTAATGAATTGAGAGGAAATATATCAGCTGGAAAGCTAGGAGATGTTGCTGTTACTTTGCTTGATTTGATGGGTGTCCCCAAAGATGAACTAATGACGGGAAAAAGTTTGATCGTATGAAACAGATAAGTCTTATTCTATTAATTTGTTGTATTGCTTTTTCTTGTACCAAGAAGGAAAAAGTAACTAATGAAACCGCTTTCTTTGATATTAGTAATCTGGTGGATTCCTTACTTCAGATAGAAAACAAATCTACAATCACTAGGCAATTAATTGTTAATGGCAAGAAAGAATCGAAAAATCTAAAAGATCAAGACTTGACTGAAATATTTGAATTTCTAAAGCAATTTAATATTAATCATCCGAAACTTTACGACAAATACAAAGTCACAAAAACAGCAAATGAGACTATGTATAAAGCGATAGAAGAAGGTTTCGACTTGAGAGAGATGAAAGTGATAAAAAACAAAACGTCTATAGAAGAAATTCAAATTTATTACAAAAGTGAAAACTTAATATCTAGTTCGGAAAAAATGATAATTTGGAATCCTGCTACCAAGCTAGACTTTAAAAACACTAACAAAACTTTATGGTCTGATCCACAGCATATGGATATTAGTTGGACTTATAAACTGTAACTATTTACCTTTATTAATCGTCTTAAAAAGAAAAGCAAGATGCCAAAAAAAATGAAAAAATCCGGTGACCCGGAAGTTCATGAAGATTTAAAAGGATTCGATATTAAAATCAACAAATTAGGAGAGATCAAAGGAAATTTTGATATTGACCAATTGAATGCCTTTTTAAACAAAGAAGTAGAGGATAAGAAGTTAAAGCACTTAAAAGAAAAAGGCGAAGAAGAATAGCTTTAAATCTAGCACAATATCTAAATAGATTTCCCATACTCTTTGGGGCCAACCCCCAAATAATACTAATTATTTCTCCAGAAAAAAGGTGTAAATAGGATAATGATGGTAAACAATTCAAGTCTACCTAAAATCATTATGAAGGATAATACGATTTTAGCTAATCCATCCACGTGAGCAAAATTATCAACAGGTCCTACACTCCCTATACCTGGACCAACATTTCCTAAACAAGTTGCAACTGCTCCAACAGAAGACAAAAAGTCCATTTCTAATGTTGAAACCACTATTGTTCCTACTACAAAAACACCAAGATACATCAGTAGAAAAACAAGAATATGCGTCATAATTCGTCCTTGAACTAGCTGCTTATTTAGCTTTACTCTCACTATAGCTCTGGGATGTAAAAGTCGCTTAAATTCCAGATAACTATTCTTCACAAATACCAAATGTCGGATTAATTTAATTCCTCCAGAAGTAGAACCTGCCGAGCCTCCTATAAATAATAGCAGAAATGCTACACTAGTAATAAAAGGTGATATGGATGTATAATCTGCAGTGATATAACCTGTGGTAGTGATCAAAGAAATGGTTTGAAAAAGACCTGCTCTAAAGGCAGATTCTAAATCAAGTTGAGATTTATGAACAATTCCAGCGGTCATACATAAAACAAAGAACCCAACAATTATAAGGTAAAACTTAAACTCATCATTTCTAAGTATATTTTTAAACTTCCCTTTAAGACCAAAATACAACATAGCATAATTGGTTCCTGCAATGAACATAAACAATATAATAGTGTACTGAATCAATGGTGAATATCCGGCTACAGAAGCATTTTTGGTAGAAAACCCACCAGTTGCCATCGTTGTAAACCCGTGATTTATGGCATCAAACATTGTCATTCCTTCTAGATAAAGAAGACCCATCAGAATCACTGTTAGACCAACATATATAAACCATAGTCTTTTTGCTGTCCCTTGAATTCTGGGATGAATTTTGTCAGATGTTGGTCCAGGAGCTTCTGCCATAAAAAGCTGAATTCCTCCGATACCTAACAATGGTAGAAGTGCAACAGTTAGCACAATAACTCCCATTCCACCAAACCATTGGGTAAGGCTTCTCCAAAGTAAAATACTTCTTGGCAAAGCTTCTATATCTGTAAAAATAGTAGCTCCTGTAGTAGTAAATCCAGACGCTGACTCGAAAATAGTATCTGAAACACTTTTTGTAATATCAGCAAAAAAATAAGGTAATGCGCCGAATAGAATCATAGCTATCCAAGCTAAAGCAACTATAATATAACCTTCTCTCTTTTGTACATTATTCTTAGTACCAAATTTCAAAAAATATAAAATTGCTCCGGCTGAAAGTGTGACTATCCCCGACTTACCAAATGCCCATACAGTCCCCATATCATCATACATGAATATTAATCCGAGTACAATCATTATGGATCCTAATAGACCTAGAAGGATTCCTATTACATTACTTACTGGTTGAAAATTAATCATCCCCAAAGAATCGTTCTAATTTTTGAATAGCTCTAGGTAAAGCCAATACAATTATTTTATCTCCTATAGTAAATAATGTATCCCCATCAGGTATAATTATGTTGTCTTCTCTGATTACTGCTCCTACAACCATACCATTTGGGAAATTTAGTTTTCTAATAGGATGTTTAGTAATCTTCGATTCTCTATTTATGATATACTCTATCACTTCTGCATCTACACCATGAAGACTAGTAATGGCTTCCACAGTTCCTTTACGAATAAATCTGAAAATATTATTTGCTGCAATAATTTTCATATTTATCATGGTATCAACACCAATATTCTGAGAAATTCTAGTATAATAAGTATTATCAACTAATGCAATAGTTTTATAAACACCAAGTTCATCTGCCATTAATGAAGTTAAGATATTCGTTTCAGAATTATCTGTCAAGGCCAAGAAAACATCCATTTCTTCAATGCCTTCTTCCTTTAATAATTCAAAGTTTCCAGTATCTCCTTGGATGATTAATGCATTGTTAAGTTCTTCTGTTAACTTTAAAATGATATTTTTATCATTGGCAATGATCGTAATATTATACTTATCTTCTAGGGATTTTACTGTTGCAACTGAAAGGGCTGAACCGCCCAAAATCATTATATTTTTTACTTTGATATGTGTTTTCCCTGTGCGTTCAAGGAGTTGTGTTAGCTGATTACCTTCAGTTAAAAAATAAAGGTGATCATTTCTCCTAAGTCGAGTATTCTTCCTTGGAATAATTGTTTTATTTCCACGTAAAATCGCAATAGGGTTAAATGCAACATTCTCATCCATTGCAATAACCTTCTCTATAGTTCTTCCTTTTATATCAGAATCATCATCAAGGCTTATCCCTGCAAGGGATAATCTCCCTTCTTCAAACTCAAAAATATCGGTAACCTCGCATTGTTCTAATAATCTACTAATTTCAAATACAGCAAGTTGTATAGGAGAAATCAATTTGTCAATTCCTAAATCTAGAAATTTCTGTTTATGAAAATCTTCTAAGTATTCTTCATTTACAACTCTTGCAACTGTTTGTCTACATCCCATCTGTTTTGCTAGAATACAGGCAATCACATTAGTGTGTTCTTGTGTTGTTAAAGCTAAAAATAATTCGCTTTGGGCGATATCTGCATTTTCTAAAATAGATGGAGAAGAAGCATTCCCATGAATTGTACTTACATCCAAATGTGTCTCCGCATATTCTAAAACGTCCTTGTTTAGATCAATTAGAATAATATCTTGATTCTCGGAAACCAATAACCTAGCTAAGTGAAAACCTATATCACCAGCACCCGCTATAACAATTCTCATAATTGGATTTTATTAAGCTGCAAATATAAGAAACCACTTGATTGAATTTATTACAATTGAAGAAAGAGTATTCATCTAAAATTAAAAAGCAGGACTTTCGTCGAAAGCCCTGCTACCCCAAAAAACCAATTGAAAACAATCATCTTTATATAAACTGCTTTTACAAGCAGAGAAACATCATTTTGTTAAGAGGCAAAACTAAAATAAATTTTAACAATTGCTCTTTTTGCTTAAATATTAACATTTGGCATACAAATTAAGTGCATTCATAACAAAATTGATTCATTTTGTAACATTTAAAGGTATTTTGCCATTTTTCAAAGACAACTTAGAGTAACTTCATTTTCCTAAATTGATACCTGACTAAGTTCCAAATAAACACAAAAATTCTGAGATTTAGGCAAAAAAAAAGCAGAACGTTAAACGTTCTGCTACCAAAAAATCAATTGAAAACAATTTATCATAAATTCATCCTTTGATGAACTGATTAATAATTCTTTACGTCTCATTTAGAAGATTGAAAAAAGCAGGACTCTTTCTGCCCTGCTACCCCAAAAAACCAATTGAAAACAATTTATCTTTTATTACCCTTTGGTAATACTTTT
>CAZSKA010000147.1:0-10062 GCA_964607315.1 uncultured Saprospiraceae bacterium
CTTAATAGCAGCACTAATGGTTTTTGCTATATTGAATGCTGATTTTAATTTTAATAATATAAAAACAAAGGCTGGAAACGCTTTGGAAGCGTTACCCTTAAAAGCAAAAAAATATAGTGAAAAGATGAAAATATATTGTCTTATATATACTCATGACACCTCTTATTAGTGGATATCTATACTTTACTTCGGAGTAGAAAGTTTACTAAATTTACTCGAAGAAATTGAATTAGAATACTTAGAAAAAGCAATTAAATAGATTAGCAAACAAGCTCAAGTAGACCCAAGAAAAATAGTTGTGATGGGAGCATCAAGGAATGCAGAATTAGCATTGATACTTGCTTCTTCATTTCCTAAAATTATAAGTGGAGTTGTTGCTTAAGCATACAACAATTGAATCAATAATTGAAAAGTATAGAGAATAGAAAAGACTAATAAAAGTGAGTTTGAAAATAAAGTTAATTTAGAGAAGAACTACGTTTTAAACAAGACATAATAGGATAGGGAAGAGGGCTGATAAATTTTATCCTTATATATCCAACAAACCAATCATCATAAATTAACCCCATAACCTAACTCTTCACAAACACCCTTTCCATAGAAATAGCAGAAGATCACATTATACAACTCACTGTCTCTATGTTTATTTGAAAATTCTGCATCGCTTTCCATGAATCCTATTTTACTCTTATCACTAAATTGATTTTGAACATAAAGCTCCTGCTCTATATGTTCACCTAATTGTTTTGGAACTCCTTTTTTAAGTTGGTATATATTTCTATGGATAGTTTCATCTAATCTTCTTTTAATGAGATCTTTTGTGATTTCTTCTGATCTATACAGATTCATTACAATCATCTTTCTTCTAAGCATAGCTTGATTCTTGAATCTATTCTCAAATTCTGTAAGATATTTTTGTGACCATAATCCTCCTTCATCATCTATGAGATTAACAGCAATCTGTAGTGACTGATCCTCATTTGATAGATTGTTGTTCCAATCTAAAAGAAGCTCTTCTACATATCCTTCTACTTCCTCTTTAATAAGTCGTTTAAGTAATTTATGTAACTCTTCTCCCGCCATTGGATTATATGCAGCAATGGGAAAGGATATATCATCTTTTGCATTACCTCTAAGCTTACGAATGAAGCGGTCAAACCTTTCCATCCCTTTTGGAAGAGAATAGATTTCATCCATGATTTCGAATGTAGGGGTGAAAATGAATTTCATAAGAAAATCTAGTGTTTGAATTTTGGCTAAATAGTATATTGTTTAAAAAGAAAAAGCGCATGAAAAAGAATTTCATACGCTTTAAATCTTAATAGAAATAATTTCTAAAAATCTTTCATTCCGTAATGCTTCATTAACATAGCATATACTATAGCTCTTTTTTTAGCTCTGTTACTTAAGCCGTATTTTTCACCAACTTTCATAATAGCAGCATCGATTTTTTCATCGCTATCTTTAATACCAAGTTTCTTTTGAACGAATTTCTTTCTAATTCCTTCTAATTCTTTTTTATCGCTATAAGCAACTAAAGATGCGTCTCTTTTGAATAGACTTGCACCTAAGTACTTGCATACTTTTGTGATAAGATCTTCAGTGATAGTTTTATCCACCTTTTTAGCTTCAGCTAGCATTTTAGGTATTAAATCATCAATTTTACCCATTTTGAATAAATTTTTTAGTTAATAATGTAATCAAATATATAAATAGAACATCATATATAATAATATATTACTTATAAAAGTAATTTATAATCATTTTTAACACAATGTTCCAGCTATGTAACAGCATTGTTTTCAACTTAGTTTCAAAAACATAAACTCGCATTATGTAATAGAACTTCGTTATGGTTGTCCAACAATCAAAACTTTGGTAACAGGAAAAATTGAATTGCCGAAGAAATCACGACTTTTGTGATTGAATCATAGTTTTCCTTAACGCCAAAGCGTCATAAAATGGTGAGTGAACAAAAGTTGGCGTAGCCTTTATTTCGAGAACATTTAAGGTGGTAATAGATTTTCCATAGCATAATACAGTTGTATTCTATTTTACTCAGTCTTTAGACTTGAAAATCTTCTATAAAAAAGAGGCTGTCTTCAAAGAAGACAACCTCATTATATCATGGAATTTGATATTAATCTAAGATGAACCTATTTATAATCCTTCTTATGTTTCTGGATTTAAAATAGATTATATCTCTTAATAACCTTCGTTCTGAGTTATTACACCAAAACTAGAAAGGATTTCAGAGATTGGAATAGGGAATATGTGATAATTACTATTCACAGTTTCTCCCATTTCTTGATCAACTGTTCCCGTTCTTACAAGATCAAACCATCTATGACCTTCATAAGCAAGCTCAAGTCTTCTTTCGTCTTGAATAGCTTGTCTAACGTCAGCTTGACTGCTAATTACACTTGGATCAAGTGGATCAACACCTGCTCTCATTCTAATGGCATCTAGTGCTCCTAATGCATCAGCAGCAGATCCTCCAGTCTCAATTAAAGCTTCAGCATACATAAGCATTACATCAGCTAGTCTTAATTCAATCCAGTCATGATCAGGTCCGTCTGTTTGAGGAAATTTTGGCGAAGCCATTACTGTTTCATCAATAGTAACCGCTCTTCTTAAATCTCCAGGACTTGCATCAAAAGCAGAAATTAAATCCGCGTCAAGAGGTAATAAAGATTTTGTGTCTAATCCTCCAGACCAAGACCAAAACTCAGAAAAACCATACTCATCTGGAACTGAACTTGAAATCTGAGTAGCATAAATGATTTCAGAATTTAAGTCATTTGCAAAACCAAATATTTCTGCAAAGTTTTCTCTTAAAGAAAGACCTGCTTCTCCCGCACCATTTAAGATGTTTGTTAATAAAGGTAATGCATTGCCAAAATCACCGATTTGTATATAAGCTTTTGCTAACATTCCTTCAGCTGCAAATCTGGAAGCTCTTCCATTATTAATAGTAGTGCTAAGACCTGCTATTGCTGCTTCAAAATCAGGAATAATAACATCACTATATATGCTTGCAACAGACTGTCTAGTTAAAATAGACATATCAGTAGTACTAGGAGTTGCTGATAAATTTACAGGAACTTCACCAAATACTTTTGTTAATTTGAAATAAGATAATGCTCGTAAAAATCTAGCTTCAGCAACCTGCGTTGCATTTTCAGAATTTTCTATTACATTGTTTGCACTTAAGATAGATCGGTACATTCCTGTATACATAGGTCCGAAAAACTGATCTTCCATCGCTGTTAAGCCTGGCCCAAATAAGTCAAACTCATCGAATGGAGGTTCTTGCATAAATGCATTGTCAGCTCTAAAGTCACCCATTACTGCTAATGGTGTAGCTGCACTGTGCTGATAGAAATAAGCTGCATTTAGAACTCCTGTATAATCAGTTAAAGAATTCGAACTAGCTATATTTGATGGAGATTGATCTAAACTTTCACATGAAGATATTACGAAAATCGCCAATATCAATATATATAATTTATTCATTTTTATTCTATTTAATAGTTACCAGATTGATTAAAAATTAAGGTTTAATCCAAAAGTAAAGCTTCTTACTACTGGACTTGCACCTACCTGAACACCATAAGTTGTTGGTCCTAAGTATCCTGAATTTGTAATCTCTACACCCTCTGGGTTAAATGAAGTATAATCAGAAGCAGTTAAATAAAGAAGGTTTGTTGATGCAACATAGAATCTTAATGATCCTATTCCTACTCTCTTAATTACATCTGGGCTAGTTGTATAACCAATAGTTAAATTTCTAAGAGCCGTATAAGAAGCATCTTGAATAGAAGCATCAGTTTGATCTCTATTTCTAGCATAATGCTGATTATTGTGATCTGCGATACCATCTCCATCTGCATCAAAATCATCTCTTAATCTTCCTCCCCACTGAGATTGGTAATAAAGAGGATCAATGTTATAAACCTCTCCACCTTGAGCTCCTTGGAATTGAGCTGCAACATCAAAGCTACCAAAAGACAATTGAGAATTAAATCCCCAGTAAAAATCAGGAGTATTTTGTCCTATCTTTACTAAGTCACCACCTTCTTCTACTGTTCTAGTTCTATCAATTATACCGTCACCATTTTGGTCAACTACGTAGCTTTCACCACTGTCGATTCCTATAGATACTGTTGGATCTTCTATGAATCTAGATTCTACTGCTCCAGTAGTCTCTAATCCCCACATTTCTCCTATTTCTCCACCTACATAGTTTCTGAAAACTGGTCCTCTACCACTTTGTCCATAGATAGTTGGTGCTAATTCATCCAATCCACCTAAACTTATGATTTCAGTATTTACAGTAGATAAGTTAGCACCTATATCCCAACGGAATGTACCATTGTTTATAACAGTAGCTCCAACTTCAAATTCTAATCCTGAGCTTCTTACGTCACCTGAGTTTAATGCTATAGAAGTTGTACCTAATACTTCAGATACACTTTGGTTAATTAATATATCTTCTATATCAGAGATATAATAATCTACTCCAATTCTAAATCTATTTTCAAAGAATCCTAAGTTCACACCGAAATTCGTTTCAGTATTTGTCTGCCATGTTAAATCTGGGTTTGCAATGTCAGAAGGAATTAAGAATGCTGTTCCAAATACTGATCCTTGAGGATTCAATAAACTTAGAGAGTTATATGCTCCTAAGAATGCAGTTGTTCCTAAAGATCCTCTACTTAATCTAACTTTCAAGTCAGACCATACACTACTGTTCCAAAATGCTTCATTATGAGCATTCCATCCTAAAGATACTGCAGGGAAAGTTTGGAATCTATTGTTAGCACCGAATCTAGAATCACCATCTCTTCTTAAAGAGAATGAAGCTAAATAACGATTGTCATATGCGTAGTTTACTCTTCCGAATACACTTCTTCTTGCAATAACCTCATCTCTTTCGCTAATAGCGATGTCAGCAGGCTCTAATAATGCAAAGTTTTGCGGTTGTCCAAAAGGAACATTTGTACCTCTTAAAGAAAGTCCAGTCAAGTAGAAGTTTTGTAATTCAAAACCACCTACTGCAGATATGTCATGATTTCCAATCTGCTGTACATAATTTAGAGTAGTTTCACTCAATACAGAAGATCTAGAAATATCATCTTGGTCTAAGTCTGTTTGATCCGTTCTTGCTCTTGAATCAGCTTCAAGACCTTGCCAGAAAAAGTCACGTGTATTTCTTACATCACCACCTAATACAGACTTAACAAATAGTCCATCAGTGATATTAAATTGTAAGTAAGTGTTTATATTTCCGAACATAGTTCTTTGCCAACGTTCAGCATTGTCTAATTTAGTCGCAGGACCTGCGTCTCCAGAACCTCCAATACCATTGCCACTTCTTCCATAATGCCAGTCTTGAGCTGTCATTCCTGGTTCAAGTGTATAGATACTGCTATTCCATGGAGCTGCATCACCACCTCTAAATCCACTATCAAAAGAAGCTAAACCTAGCCCCTGTGCTTGTTGGTCAAGCGCCTGAACAAATGCTATTGATTCCTCTGTATGATAGATTGGGTGTACATTGTAAGCTCTTAAAAGATCTCTCATGTCATGTGCTACAATGTCTCTGTTTCCTAAGAATCCATTTACATTCATTCCTGCTTTAAATCTATTGCTTAATTTAGCATCTACATTTAATCTAGCATTATATCTCTCAAAACCTTGAGTAATAACAATACCTTCTGTATTTTGATATCCAACAGATGCGAAATAATTAATGTTATCAGTTCCACCACTGAAACTTACATCGTGATTAGTAGAAAATCCTCTTCTGAATAACCAGTCTTCTGCTGCAACTACATCTGGTGCATTTGCAAAAGCATTTAATCTGTAGTCTAATAAACCTTCATCAACTAATGAAACATCAAATTCTCCACTTGCAATGTTATCTTGTACAAAAGATGCCCATTCTCCAGCAGTCATGTTAATGTTGTCATCTAATGCTCTGTTTGAAGTACTTACATAAGCATTATAACTGATTGTTGGTTTTCCAGATTTTCCTTTCTTAGTTGTAACTAAAATAACACCGTTCGCTCCTCGAGATCCATAAATAGCAGCAGAAGCTGCATCTTTTAATACCTCTAAACTTTCAATGTCATTAGGATTTACCGTAGCTAAACTTCCTGATATAGGATATCCATCTACCACTATAAGTGGATTAGAATCTCCAGAAATGGAAGAAGCAGCTCTAATCTGAATCCTTGGATCAGCACCAGGCTCTCCATCTTGATTCTGAATTAATACACCTGCTAACTTGCCCGCTAAGGCATCATCAACACGCGCAGCTTGTATTCCTGCAATATCTCCACCGTCTATCTGTGAGATAGCTCCAGTTGTGTGAGATTTTTTTCTTGTACCATAACCTACAACAACAACTTCATCTAATGTAGAAGTATCTGAAGATAATGATATAGCAATTGTGGAGTCATCTCCAACAGTAAACTCGGTTCTTTCGAACCCTAGATAACTGAATACTATAACGTCGCCTTTTGAAGCAGCTATCGTATAGTTTCCATCAATGTCAGTAACGGTACCATTAGTGGTTCCCTTTACTAAAACGCTTACACCAATTAACGGTGTTCCATCAGTATCTGTAATAGTACCAGAAACTGATTGTGCATTTAAACCAAATCCTAGAAAGAGTAGGAATATTGGCAATAGTAAAAATTTCTTGTTCTTCGTTTTTGAAATCTTACTAAATAAGTGATTTTGTAAAATTTTATGAAACATAAAATTGCATTTAAATGATATAAATTAGTTCAATGTCTACAACTTTTTGCAGGCAAACATTTGATTAAGTAAGGTTTTTTTATAGCATGTTAATAAACAGCTAGTTAATAAAGAATATGCAGAAAGGAAAAACTAGTTAAACAAAATTGGTTGACTAATTTTTGGTACACCAATATATGAGTGTTGTCTTAATATACAAACTATTTTCACAATTATATTTTGGATTGACCTTGGAAATGAATTTTTATTTCCTGTAAATAGTTGAAAATCAAATAAAAAATTAAACATTTTGGGGAATTTGAAATTTTATTGATTTTTAACTATTCCGAGGACAAGGTCTTTGTATAGCTAAGTGTTTGGATTGAAACTCAATATGTATTTGGATTTTTCACTATGTTGGTTGATATTTTAGCCTAATTGTGAACTGAAATAATGCGTCTTGCACCTTTTTTTGAGCACTTGATAACTTTTATAAAGTTATTTCAATCACATTTTGTTTGATAACTCTTGTGTCTACATTGTATCCAAAATTCTTCTAGACCTTCTTTTGTTTTTATAAATACAAGGCAATAAGGTAAAAGGTAAAGAACTTGCAACACATTATAATTAATTTATTTATTCCCTTTTTGGGCTTAAAGCCCAAAAAAGAAAAGTGCCCCCACCTAATCAAGATAAGAGCACCTTTCTTTTTAATCGGTTTTGATCCGATCTATTGAACTTGGTTTGTAAAGTATATAATGTGTTTTCAACCTACTTAAAATCAAAGTAAAATCAAAAGTATTCCTGATGATGCACTCCAATTGTTAGTATTACATATTGTTGCTTGGGGTAGCAAGGGTTTTGTGATTTGTATAGGTAATCACTTCACTTATTTGTGGATTTATTATCTAAATAAAAATGCACATAAATGATATTTGTAAATGTATGTCATTTGTAACTATCATGTATCTATTTTTGTCCCAATGGCGCAATTTATCTTCCGAATGATATCTTTATCCCTCCAAACTTTAACTTTTATAAATTTTGTTAATCAATGGCTTATTAAAACGAAATATCTAATTTTATTCTTTATATCATGCAAAACCATTTTTATTAAATCCCCTGAATAAAAACAAATGGCAATTAGTCCTCATACAATTCTTATTGTAGAAGATGAAATGATAATCGCAGCAAAAATTTCACTGTTTTTGAAGCAACTTGGTTACCATGTAGATGGTATAATCAACAGAGGCGAAGATGTACTAGAACACTGTAAAAAATCCCAACCCAATATTCTTCTAATGGATATAAGATTGAAAGGAGCTTATTCAGGTATTGATACAGCAAAAGAACTACAACAAAATGGTTTTGAGATTCCTATCATTTATCTAACTGCTAATTTTGACGATGAATCATTTTCTAAAGCAAAAGAGACTAATCCATATGCTTTTATCTCTAAACCCTTTAAGAAAATAGATTTACAAAGAGCTATTGAATTAACAATAGCCAAGGAAGGTGAAAATGCAAATCATTTGCAAACAAAACTTTCTAGTGTACTTACCGATAGAGTCTTTGTAAAACAAAATAATCGCATGATCAAACTCATGTTAAGGGACATATTATACGCTGAAGCAGAAAGAAGTTATTGTAGAGTAACAACTAAGGACATGGAGTATTTCTTATCCATCCCATTAAAAGATTTTTGTGATAAAATATCGAATGATTCCTTAATTAGAGTTCATAGGTCTTTTATGGTAAATGTTTTCCATGTGGATGAAGTATCGAAAACTCATGCTGTTATAAATAAAAAGGTTATTCCTGTTGGAAAATCTTATAGCGAAGCTTTTATTCATCGTTTTCAAACAATATAAAGTTTTGGGTTCGAGCCCTATTGACTTATTTATTATGACTCGTATAAAACGATGGTTTCTTTTTTCTTTTCTCCTTCCTCTAACAAAATTTAAAGAGTTGAAGACCCTTTGTATTCTTGTTTTTTGTAAGATGTTCATAAGTTTTTCTTATGCAGGAACTGGAACTATTGATTTAAATAGCATAACAAAAGAAAGCGAAGAAAAAAGACCTGAAATTAATCATAAAATCAAATTGCCATATTCCCTTCATAATGATTTATATCTATTCAAAGATTTAAACAATGCTTTGAAATTAAGTGATATTTTAAAAGTAGAGATGACTGATGGCAATGGATTTACTAATAACCTTCTTGATGCAAATGCTTCTTACTGGTTGAAAGTCAACATAAAAGGAAAGGTAGATGAAAAGGATGAACTCATGTTAATGTTTTCTTCTGATGCCTTAGGTGTTGAAAGTTGGGAGAAAATAGAGGCGTATTTACTTCATGAAAATGGACAAGTCGATACCGTTATCACAGGGAATTCATTGGATGTTATAAATAAACCAATTCCATCTATCTTGAATTTGGCAAGTTTTTCAATACATCCAAATGAACAGGTTACTCTATATATCAAATATCATGGAATTCCTGAAATATTTGATCCTAATCGATATATGTTGAATGCATTTATTCTTGATAAAGAATCAATTCCAGGTGCTTTTAATAACTATCCTTTTCAAGGTGATTTTATAAAGCACGACGCTAAGAATTCATGTAATTATTTATATAATCATCAAATCTTTGTCGATGATTCAAAAGCACTTGATGTTGATTTTATAAATCAAAATTGGGAATCACTAGAAAAGTTTTCTCCTCTTGATTATCTCCAAAAATCGAATGAGGTCTATTGGTTGAAGACTTCAATAAATAGTAATCCATATTTATTAGGAGAACAGCTTTTTCAGGTATCTTCTAGAAGTATACATTTTTACAGTTTCAAAAAGATAGACGCTTATATTAATCGAAATGGCATTTTTGAACACATCAAGTCAGGTGAAGACTTAGAAGTTAATAAAAGAGCTTTTCATTCATGGGCCACAATCCTTCCTATCAAATTCAATGAAAGAGATAGCCTCGATATTTTTATACGTTTGGAAGGAGGGGAAGAAAAAGCCAAAATGGGCCAGCTTTTGATAAAACATATTGATAAAGATTTTTTTTTAGAACAGCAAACAGAGATCGTAAAGTTTAGTGGTTTTTATTTTGGAGTGTTTTGTGCTTTTTGCCTACTTTTTTTAATGCTTTTCTTTATTGAAAGAGAAAGAATCAACTTGTATTTATTTTTAATGGTTGTGGGAGTTATTATGGCCTTGATTTTCGGAGATCCAGATAGGCCTTTTAATATATTTCCAAGGATTAGAACATACGCTATTTATATGTGGAATTTAGGAGGAGTATTAATT
>CAZSKA010000148.1:0-9963 GCA_964607315.1 uncultured Saprospiraceae bacterium
ATCTAGAAGAGTCTAACTAATATAAATATAACTGCATATTGCCCTTTATCTTTTTAAATAAATTCTCTATTTCTTCGCTGAAAAGCCTCGCCGCAACGCTTTTATGCTTGCGTTTTTCAAACTCACATTATGCAATATAACTTCGTAATGCCTGTCCGACAATCAAAATTTTGGAAGGCGGAAGAACTGAAATGCCGAAGAAATAAAGACTTTTGTGATTGAATCATTACCTGAGACGCCACAGCGATAGTCTGCGCTACTATGAGTAAACAAAAGTTCTCATAGCCTTTATTTCAAGAGCATTTCAGGTCGTAATAGATTTGCTATTGTATAATGCGGATTAACCTCGGACTAGAAAAATTAATTGATAAAATCAATTGGGTAGTATAAAGTTAAATTTGAATAATTTAAACAATTACTTATAATTTTTATATGCACAAACTCTATGTTTTAATTGCCATTACTACGTCCATCTTTATCCTTTCATCAATGACAATTGATTTGCAAAACTTTTTTAATTATGCGAATCAAGAAACACCTGAATATATCACAAAAGATAATACAGGAAGTAATATAATAACTGATGAAGGAGCTACTTTAGGAAGAGTTTTATTCTATGATAAGAGTCTTTCTTCTAATAATACAATTGCATGTGCCAGTTGTCATATCCAAGAATTTGCATTTGGAGACACTAGCTTAGTAAGTATTGGGGTAAATGGCACCACTGGTAGACATTCTATGAGATTGGTTAACAATCGATTTATGGATGAAGAAAAGTACTTCTGGGATGAAAGAGCTGCAAACCTTGAAAAACAGGCTACTATGCCTATAATGGATCATGTAGAAATGGGATATAGCGGAACGAATGGAGATGCTGACTTTAATGATCTAATTGAAAAACTGGAAACGCTCCCCTACTACCAAGACCTATTCTATACCGCCTTTGGGGAAACCCAAATAACCGAAAATAAAATTCAACTAGCATTAGCGCAATTTGTTAGAAGTATCCAATCTTTTGATGCGCCTTATGATGTAGGAAGAACACAAGTTGACAATGACTTAACTCCTTTTCCAAACTTTAATAATCAACAAAATAATGGTAAAAATCTATTCATTAGTCCAGCTGAGTTTAATAATCAAGGATTAAGAATTGGAGGTGGTTTGGGATGTGCTGGATGCCATAGACCACCTGAATTTGATATAGTTCCTGACTCAAAAAGTAATGGAGTAGTCTTTACCCCAGGTAATACAATGCCTAATGGAGGCGTCGACACACTGGTATTTAAGTCACCTTCTTTAAGAGATGTGGTTAATCAAGATGGACAACTAAATGGGCAACTTATGCATACAGCTAATTTTGTGAATTTAATGAATGTCTTGAATCATTATGATCGTATTAATTTATTCCCCCAGGTTCAAGGCATTGCAGATGCTATCGATGACAGGCTTTTACCCAATGGATTCCCTCAAGATTTAGACATGACTAATCAAGAGAAAAACCAGGTCATTGCCTTTCTTGGAACATTAACAGGTTCCAACATTTATACAGATGAGAAATGGTCTAATCCTTTTGATGAAAATGGAGACCTTGAAATCATCAATAGCCCACTACCCACAAGTAATGAAGAAATAGAACAAGCTGACATAAATCTTTATCCTAATCCAGTGCAGCATACATTGTATTTAACTGGAGAATTGATCAACACTAAAATTGAGATCTATAATTTATTCGGGAAACGAATATATTCAGCGTATTCGCAAAATAATGAATTTAATGTAGCCTTGAATGATATAGAAACTGGCATGTATGTTTTGCTTATAAAAGATAAATCAAATAAGGTTTTAAAATCAATAAAAATCAATAAAATTTAGAAAGAAAGATGAAGAAATTAAAATTGGTTCTAATGTTGAGTTTTCTAGTGGGAACTGTATTCCTCTTACAATCTCATTCAGCAGGTCGAGCAGCTGGAAACAACAGAGATAACACAGGTGCTCCAGGTGGTCAGATGGGAGGAAATGGCTCACCAATAACCTGTATTAATTGTCATAACAATGGTGCTTTTGCAGCTGATGAAATAGGATTTGAACTTTTAGATGCCGAGAATAATCTAGTTAGTCAATATACTCCAGGTGAAATTTACACAGCGAAAATTACTATAGCTGAAAATTCTACTACTACAGCCAATGGCTATGGTTTCCAGATGGTTAGTTTATTTTCAGCAGATGATTCTGATGTTGATGGTTGGATAGAAGCTGGAACTTCAGATAATGCACAAATCTCCTTTGCTGAAAGTACTGGAAGAATGTATGCAGAGCAGGACGGGATTTCTAGCAGTAATGAACTCACAGCACAATGGCAAGCACCTCCTACTAATAGTGGCGAATTGATTTTTTACATTTCAGGTGTATCAGCTAATGGGAACGGCGCAAGTTCAGGTGATAACTCCCCCATTCCTATTCAAGTATCTTTTAGTGAAAATTCTACCACAAGCACCTTTGCCAATGAAAATCAAATCAACACTAATATTTACCCTAATCCTACAAATAATATACTAAATATATCATGTGAAACTAAAAACACTCAGATAGAACTTTATCAATTTGGAACAAAGTTATTGCATTGGAATGCGGAAGGCAACGATATTTCAGTTTCTACAAGAGACTTGGATCCAGGATTATATCTAATTGTATTTAGAGATAAAAGCAATAAAATTTTATCAATAAAAAAGCTAATTAAAATATAAGTAATACAAATTATAAATAGGTGAGTTCGACTTATAAAATAGAGGAATAACTTTAGCTACTTTGATATTTTCTAAGGAAGAAATCACGTATTTTAAGAAGAACTTATCCGATAATTGAGATTTTAAATGGTATAATAGTCTATATCCATTTAATCTTTGGGCCTAAAGCCCAAAAAAACATCTCTTACATACCTTAAGAATAAACACATCTAAAAAATTAGTGATCATTACTTAACGTAATGACCACTATTCTATATTATTTTTGGAGGACTAACTTTCTCGTCATGACTCCTTGTTGGCTCTCTACTTTTAGAAGATAAACTCCTGTTTCATAGCCAGTAAGATCAATCTGTATGCTAGAATTACCAGCATTTACTTTATAATTTTTTATTAATTTACCATCTATAGAATACACTTCCACTACTTCATCAATAGATAAGGGATTTTGATGATTCAATACAAATACGCCATTAGAAGGATTAGGTGTTAATGAAAATTGATTTCTTTCCCATTCGTTTGTGGAAGTAACCATCTCCGTTGTAAAACTATTTATTTCTGTAAATGAAGAACCACAGAAATTTAATGCTTCCACTTGCCAATAATGTGTTGTATTAGCATCCAAAGGTAATCCAAAAGTAAATGAATTATTTACTGATGTTGCCTCGATTTCAAGATTCGTAAGTGCCTCATCTGTAGCTACTTTTAATCGATATGTCAAAGCTCCATCTAAATCTTCCCATTCGAAAGTTGGCATTAAAACTATATCTATAGCTTCATTTTCAGGAAATTGTAGTACAGTAGGTGCAAGTGTCTGTCTTATATCTAAAACAACTATAGCTTGGTCAGAATTTGTTCCATCGTCTGCTGTGAAAGTAATATCAAACTCTCCACTTAGCGACAAATTAGAGATAGAAACTTGAACAATATCACCAGGATTTACGGGATTACTCCCAAAGTTTACTTCTGCCCCATCAGGTAGCCCTTCTGCTGAAAGGTTTACTCCTGTATCTGCAAAGCCATCTCCAATTTCTAAATTAAAATTAATTTCATCACCTGTACATAGGTCTACAACACTTTCTGTTGCAACTAATGTCGAATTATTAAAGTTAGTTTCTGTACAAAATTCTAATGCCCATCCTTCTAATGATCCACCATCAGCACCAACATTATCCGTAATCGTAAGTTCCCAATTTCCAATGGACTCTTCTCCATTAAATGCTGAAAGCATTTCTAAAGATTGGAAAGTACCGCTAATTGCAATTCCAGAAGGAGAACAGGAATCTTCAAAATCACTTGCAGTATTCGCAGCATCATCGTCGAAACTAGCTAATATATTAGCTTCATCACATCCAAAATTGTCTATTTCTGGCTGACCTGGTCTATCAAATAATTCCACAACTGTTCCTGAAGGAGATCGAAGTCTTGCTGAAAGATCTCCTACATATGTATGAGGAATATCTAAATTAACCACATTAACATCATTAATAATTCCATTTAGTGATACTGTAATAACTGAAGTTATAGAACTTGCATTAGGTGCTTCTATTTCTATGGGAATATCTGTAGCAGCTTCATTAATACAGTTAGCAGTAGTAAAGCTTCTGATCGATGACCACTCACCTTCTCCACATATATTCTCCCCTCTAACTCTCCAGTAATATGTTGTACTTGCTGCTAAAGGTGTACTTGTAAATTGTGTCGCTTCTATTCCTGTTTGTTCTAGCTCTACCATACTAAAGTCATCAGCTAATGAAATCTGAACAGTAAAAGTTGCATTCATTTCAGGAGCATCCCAAGACAATGTAGGTGTTACTACTGTACCCATAGCTAAGTCACTTGGTTCTATTTGATTTAACATTTCTGGCGTCTCTTGAAAAATCTCTAAACTCATCAATACATTCGCATCGTTTGTACCATCATTTCCTTGAACCATAATTTGGAAAGGTCCTTCTAACTCAGTTGAAGTATTCGTGATTGTTAATACACTTATTCCTCCTGGACTTACTGGATTAGGGTCAAACATTGCTGTTAAGCCATCAGCAAGATTAATTGCAGATAGATCTACATCAGCTTCGAAAGACTCAGATATTGTTAAGTTGTAAACCACATCTGTCAAACCACATATTTCAGAGTTTAAAACATCAGTATTAATAACTTGACTACATTCTCTTCCATCAATTGATTCAATTCCTGTATTATTAGGGTCTAACCAAAATCTAAGCGCAGAATTAGTTGTCCCACCTCCATTCCAAGAAGTATTAAACCATCCGTAAACATCAAATAAATCATTACCACAAGCAGCTAACCCTCCTTGTAATTGTCCTACTACTTGTTTATTACTATTGAATAATGGAGATCCTGAAGATCCACCTTCTGTAGTTCCTATATCCCAATCAGCAATTCTCACATGGGTCGCCACATTTATATCCACAACATTATTTCCTCCAGTACTTGGAGTCGTCGGATCAAATTCAAAGCTAATTCTCTTCTCATCTGTTGCAGGATGATGAACACATATAACTGTATCTTGAGGCATAATGAATTCATTAGACCAACCTGCTAGAAATGCATTGGCATTTTCGTCTATAGGATCATCAAATTCTACCAGTGTGAAATCTGAAGGAGCATAGGAAGCTCTATGAACTGCACCTGTATTAAATTGACTTAATTGACCATCACCGTTTTGTCCACTTTCAGCAGAACCTGGTTGTCGGCAAGTACTATTCTCAAAATTCCAATAACTTACAAGTGAAGCCGCATTATTTGCTGAGATACCACAGTGGTTAGCCGTCATAAAAAAAGGCGTACAATCCTGATTTGCATTATTAACTAGGAATCCTGTACAAAATGTACCTCCACCTAGAGAAATAACACCAACTGAACGAATGATGTCTCTATATCCATCTACGATATCCCATCCGTCTTCACTTCCACACACAACATCAAGGTTACATGAACCAGAAATTGCACTCATATTTGAGAAGCCGATATAATCATGATTTACGTAAGATAATTCTAATTTTAATTTTGATCTCTTTTTAAATGGAACTTGAACTTCTATAACCATTTCATCTCCATCCACTATTGGTGTCCATAATTGTTCATGCTCATCATTGTCATGAATAGTGAAAGGCCCTATGAAATCTTGGACTTGATTCATCGGATATAAAAACATAGATCCTCCATCTGGCATATCGTACTTTGAAAAACCCAGATTTAATGATTTTGCTCCTTTTGAATGAATTCTTAATCTCCAAACTTCTACTCCATTTTCATACATCTCCCACTCTCCATGTGTCTCTGGAGAAATTACCACTTCTATGTTTTCTGCAAAGTGTGGTGCAACACCTGGTGCTCTTCGATTTAATTCCGCTTGATATAACTCATCATTATTTAGAGAAGGCATTACTACCATTTCTACATCATTCAAAGATTTAAGGATTATTTGATTAGATTGATCTATTTGTTGTCCGTTAAGGCTAGTGAACGAACAAAACAATAAGAGGAAGAAAAATACCGTATATAAAGACTTTTTCATATTAAAATTAGATTTCTTAGTGAATATAAAGGAGGCAATCTTACTAGTAATGCCAGTGGTAACACTATTATTTCATGTTAACATTATAAATCAAATGTAACAAATTAATCACAGATGAATTTGCTTAATTTGAATATAGAAAAACAAAATGAAGGATTTGTACAAATGAACACATAACACATTTATTCATTACATAACGTTCTTAAATATAACTAGCTAAATACAGACAATATATCAAAGCTTTCAATCCCAAGTATACATCCTTAGGTTTAAGTGAGGAAATAACCAACTGGACAGTTGATGATAGTTTTGTTCTCAAGCTTAAAAAGGCCACCTGAACATCTTATCCAAAAATTACCATTTCTATCTTCCTCTATACTTACTACATGGTTATACGGCAAACCATTTTCTTCTGTATAGTACCTAAATTCCTTGCCATCAAACAAAGCAAGCCTTTTACCCAATGTACCAAACCAAATCCTCTTTTTAGAATCTTCAAAAATGGTAACAACATATTCACCAGCTGAAGCTGAAGCGTTCAATCCTAAATCTAAAGGATTAATCAATGAATGGGACTGAGTCGATTTTTCACTCGCCTTACATTAGATCATCAATATACAGACGGCAATGAATAAGAAGCTTCGCGTTTACTATTTCTTTGTAGCGTAAATTTATTCATTATATTTACAACTGACTTAAACATTAGAGTTGTGAAAAAAATAGTATTCATCCTTTCGTTGCCTTTTATTTTTTTTTCTTGTCAAGCTAAAACTATGGATAAATTATCAGTAGAATTCTTGAATACTAAAATAGAATTTACAAGTAAAGAACAGGCAGCTGAACTTTTGCGCACTAGCGATGAATTCACTAGATCAATGTCTCCTTTTGATTTTGCAGCTAAAACGCAAGATAAAGAAAAAACTGAGGAACAAGATTATCTAGATCATGCTGCATTACAAGCTAATTCTTGGAGTGAAAAGGAAATTTCTGACACTAAGGAAATGATAAAAAAAGCGGAGGAAAAGATCATAGCATTGAATCTAAATATCAATCTTCCTGCGCAGGTAAAACTCATATTATCATCTTGTCTAGAAGAAGGTGGTGCCGAGGGCTACACCAGAGAAAACTATATTGTTTTTAGAACAAAACCTTCGGAAAGTCTTTTTCTTCATGAAATGTGGCATATTATATCAAGAGCTAATCCTGAATTAAGAGATGAAGCTTACAAGATTATCGGCTTTGAAAAAATTGACAGAATCAGCTTTCCTCCAGTTCTAAACAAACTGCGAATCACTAACCCTGATGCACCATTCATAGAACATTCTATAAAAGCAACAGCTGATGGACAAGAGCGAGATTTAATACTCTGCACTATGGCGTCTTCACCTTATACAAAGGGTAGTTTTTTCCAATATCTTATGATCATTATGTATGAAGTGAAATTTGAAAACGGGAAGGCAGAAATCATTATCTCGCCTCCATATAATGTAGCAAACGTTACAGGTTTTAGAGATAAGATAGGGAATAATACAAATTACATCATTCACCCAGAGGAAATCACAGCTGAGCATTTTACTTTAGTTGTACAGGGAAAAACATCAAAGAGTCAAGATAAGCTGGATGAATTACGGGATTTATTGCAGAAATAATTTATATTTTTTTTAGGGGCTTTACGCCCAAAAACGCTATTGATCAGCATTTTGCGTAGGGTATGTATATTTGTAATATGCCGTTCCGAAAGGTAAATTTTCATGACGAATAATTAAAGAAAAATTATTCGTTCCTGAATGTTCTGAAATAGGAAATCTCACTTTATAATTTTGATTTTCTTGTGCATAAATCTTGAAATCTTCAACTGGGAAAGATCTATCTGTCCGTTTTTTATCATCATAATACTGAACTGCTAACATATATTTCTCTTCGTAATGGATAGGGAATCCATATGGATTTTCAATTTGTATTTCACAATTCAGAAATCCTCCTGTTATATCTGTATTATATACTTTCACCTTTAACTTATCAGAAGTTTTATAGGTTATTACATTCCCATAATAATTACCATCTTCATAATATGTTGATTCTCTTCCGGGACTGTAAACACCAACAAAATAGATATCTTGTTCTAATAAATCTTTATCAAAATCCCATATATTAAATTGGTTTTTTCTATTGATCACCCCATTGTAGGAATGCGTGTAATCTTGCTCTCCATACCAAGTATATAAGGCAGCTCTTTTATAACTTCCATAAAACATCACCTCACGTCCTTTTGCATCCTCCTCTATCTGTGAGACATATGCTTCATTCCCATGAATATTGAATTTTACAGGTAAGATATCAAATATCATAAATAATCTCAATGCTATAAATATCGGCGCCAGCCATAAAAACATTTTTCCTATCTTTTTCCATGTCACTCCAGCAATCTCCTTTCTCATTAAAATCAATGATGGAATGTAAAGAACGATTAACCATTGAGCTTGTACTTGCACTCTAAAAGACTGCCACAAAAAGAATAACAGAAACCCTGCAACTACAAAGTAACATCCTCTTTCAAAGGAATTCTGCCATCCTTTTCTGATCATTTTATATAGTAACAAGATAAAGACGGGATTGAATATCAATAGTATATTACCTATATATTCTAACGGAAAAGTCCACTTAAACTCCACAGCTCGCTCGCTCAAATGATACATCACTGAAACCCAATCATGTTCATATTGCCATAAAATATGTGGTAGGAAAAGTAATAAGGCAAATCCTCCACTTGCATAAGTTCTCCAGTTTTTAAACAATGAAGGAATTGCTAGTAGGATGAACAGTATAACTAAACCACTATGATATTTTGAATACAACATCATTGCCATGGACAAAGACCAAAGCATAAAGGAGAAATTATCTTTCTCTTCAACTACTCTTTTTAAAGAATAAAAAAACAAAGACGCAGAAAACATTAATGGAACATCAGGCGTAGTAATAAACCCGAAAATATGATTAAGTGGCAGCAGAATAAATACTAGAAACAACTTCAGTAGTAATCCTTCTTTTACTGTTATATCTTGCTTTACGGTTAGAAAAATCATGTAAAAACTAGCTAACTGCGCTACAACACTAAGAAAACGAACTCCCAAGGTACCTGAAAATAGCGAATCACTTAATTTTATTAAAAAAGCTACTGCTGGTGGATGATCAAAATAACCCCAGTCTAAATGTTGTGAAAACATCCAATAATAAGCTTCATCTATATGTATAGGAGTGAAAACAGCCTGCAATACATTTACTAAAAGCCATATGAATATGGCAAAAATAGTAATGCGCTTGAAGGAATTCGAATTATGCATCAGAATATGTTATTATCACCCCAAAGGTGAACATTTAGGCTGTAATCTACTTTAGTTGTTCTTTTTTGAAATGGAAGAAAGCGTATTTTCTAAAAAATCATTTTCCATAAAGCTATAATAAACTCCCATGTAATTACCTACTTCTGTTGAAAGTGAAGCTATTGTAAAGAAATATGTATCATTAATCTTGTACTTTTCAAATGTTACTTTGTTTGAGGATCTAATTAAAATTCTTGAATCTAATTTTGAATACGAATCATTTGTATTCATTTTATCTTGAAAAGCATGATATAATCCCTTATTCTTAACTTTCTCACTTAAATCTCTATCCATCTCATAC
>CAZSKA010000149.1:0-9945 GCA_964607315.1 uncultured Saprospiraceae bacterium
GATCAAATATAGAACTATTTGCAACGTAAATTAACTACAGTACATTTTGAAAACAAAAAAGGCTGCCTCTTATATAGAGACAACCTTCTGTTATTAATCTGTTCGTTTTTATCTTATACTTATTGCATTACAACGAATCGTTTGATAATTCGCTGATCATCTTTTGTAATTAATAAGTAATAAATACCTGGAGTCAATGTTGAAGTATCTTCTGTTAAAGTAGATTTCCCTACTGTTAATGAAGTTTTCATTGATTTAACCATAGTTCCATTAGAGTTCATGATAACAACATCTGCAACTTGAGCTATAGGAGATTCAATATCAACATTTAAAATTCCAGCAACAGGGTTAGGGTAAAGATTTACTCCTTGTATTGCCTCACTTATTTCTTCCTCAGTAGAAAGATTATCTTCATCAATAATTTCTCTGTTTCCATTAGCACAACCTGATATTTCTACATCGTCAATGTAAACATAATCTGCATTAGAAGAAGCATCACATCTGAATCTAAATTTAGTCGTTGAACTAAATGTTCCAGTTATAACTACTGTTTCAAATTCTCTTACAAGGTTTGTAAAATCACTACCCGCAGCATAAGTTGTCATTGTTTGCCAAGTAGAACCATTATTAGTAGAAATCTGTAACCAGAAATCTTCATTGTTTTCCATACTTCTACCTACATAAGTAAAGTCTACAGTTACCTCATCAAAATTAGATAAGTTAAATGCATCTGATGTAGCTACACTTGAATTTGTATTATCTCTAATTCGAATTGTTCTAGTTCCACTGTAAGCATATGTAGAAGCTGTACTTCTTACACAGTCACTTCCTCCGTCATTCCAATTTTGCCATCCTGAATCAAGATTGTTGAAATCAACAAGGACATCTGTACATCCTCCATTATTACAAGGAGCACAATCAGGTCCTCCACAATCAACTCCTGTTTCATTTCCATTCTGAACACCATCGTTACATGTTGGACATGGGGAACAACTTCCTCCACAATCTACACCTGTTTCATTTCCGTTCTGAATACCATCATTACATGTTGCACATGGAGCACAACTTCCTCCACAATCTACACCTGTTTCATTTCCGTTCTGAACACCATCATTACATGTTGCACATGGAGAACAATCTGGGCCACCACAGTCAACTCCTGTTTCATTTCCGTTCTGAATACCATCATTACATGTCGGTGCTGGTCCACCTCCTATGCAGAAGTTAGTTGATTCACTTGAACCAAAATTACCACCTGAAGCAACTGTTGATCCATTTACTGTTACTGTGTAGGAACCTGTTCCATAAGAACAACAAATACCATCTCCGAAAGAATCAAAAATATTAAAGTCATAACATCCGTCAGTTAAGCAATTATTAATAGTAACTGTAGAACCGTCAGGTTGCGAACCATACGTTCCACCACTTGCTTCTACACCACCATTAGAATTTGTAATTGTCCAAGATGTTTCTTCTGGATAATTATCTAAATTAATAGTTACAGTAACTGTTGTACAATTTGAGTTACAAGGTGCACAATCTGGTCCACCGCAGTCAACTCCTGTTTCATTTCCATTTTGAACACCATCGTTACATGTTGGAGGAGGAGGTGTGCTGCCACATCCAGGAGAATTTAACAATGATTCTCTAGCTCCACCAGAAGCGAAGAGTGCTCTCATTCTTGTTTTTTGTCCTGATGTATATAGATTCATACAAGCATCATCAGAATAATCCATATAATTTTGAACCATATCTGTAGATCCACATGAAGAGTGCGAAGAAGCACATCCGTAATTCGGATTATCAGATGTTGGAGTATCTGAAACGAAATCATCTACATTACAATTTCCATCTCCCCATATGTGTCTTAAATTAAGATAATGACCAACCTCATGTGTCATTGTTCTACCTAGATTAAAAGGAGCAGTTGCAGTTCCTATATCTCCAAAATATCTGTAATCATTAACTACACCATCAGTTGCGGGATTTCCACCAGGAAACTGAGCGTAACCTAAGATTCCACCGCCAATGTTACATACCCATATATTCAGGTAGTCGCCAGCCGGCCATGCGTCTTTTCCTCCAGATGAATTGAATTTCACGGCATCATTTGTACCAAAACCATTAACGTTAGTTGAAGTTCTAGTGATACCAGAAGTAGAATTCCCGTTAGGATCTACAGAAGCCATACAAAATTCAATCTCTGCATCAGCAGCTTGAGGCCATGTATTATCTGCATCAGAATTTAATCTTCTGAAATCTTCATTCAATATCTGAATTTGAGAATTGATTTGAGCATCAGAAATGTTTTGAGTAGAACCATTATAAACCACGTGAACTACTACAGGAATGGTAATCGTACCATTTACATTTTTCGAAGGGTTGTCAATAAAAGATTGTGTCGCTTTTTCAATTGTGTTGATTTTTGATTGTCTTTTCGGATCATTTTCAAGTTGTTCTTGGAGAACATCCATAGATCCACAATTACGTTGTGCGTTCAGAGAAGTCATAGAAAGCACCGCTACAAATAGTAGCATAAGAATTTTTTGCATAAAAAATAAATTGTTATAATTTTAATAAATAAGTGTAACCGCTATTTAATGGGATTATTAAATAGACTTTGATTTTTGACTTTGTTGACACGAAGTTAAAAACTTAAAATGTATTTGTCAAGACTTATTCGAAAAAAGTTAACATTAAATTAACATTGGAAAAAAGTTGTTCGTACAAGTAATGCTAATCTTTACATATTTTGCACAAAAATCCGTTCACTAAAGCAAGCAATTTATTCATATGGAAAATCAAAAAATCCTTATTACAGGTGCTAATGGTCAGTTAGGTAGAGTCTTAGCTAAAGAATTAAGAAAAAAATATGGTAAGGCAAATGTCTTAGCTACTGATATTAGAAGACCTGATTTTGATAACGCTCCCTTTGAATTCTTAGACATTACTAATAAAGGTAGGGTAATAGAATTAATACAAGATTATAAGATTACCCAAATCTACCATCTTGCTGCTATGCTTTCTGCTAATGGTGAATGGGATCCTAAAAAAACATGGGATGTCAACCTTAACGCAATGTTGAAACTATTAACGGTTAGTCAAGAGAATAACATAGAACGTTTTTTCTTCCCAAGTACTATAGCGGTATTCGGTAAAACAACTCCGCGATTAGACACAGGAAATCATGTTCCTCTCTTACCTGAAACAGTCTATGGAATCAGCAAAGTAACTGGAGAGTTATGGTCAAATTATTTTTATAAAAGATATGGATTGGATATACGCTCTGTCAGATATCCTGGAATTATTGGTTATCAAAGCATACCTGAAGGTGGGACAACTGATTATGCGGTAGAAATATTCCATGCTGCTATAAAAGGCGAAACTTATGAATGTTTTCTTGACAAACACACTACCCTTCCTATGATGTATATACATGATGCGATAAGAGCTACCATAGAAATTATGGAAGCTCCTAAAGAACAGATTTCTTTACGCTCAAGTTATAACTTGGCGGCAATGTCTTTTTCTCCGGAAGAAATTTATGATGAAATTAAGAAGCATTATCCTACATTTGAGATTAATTACAAACCTGACTTTCGTCAAAAAATAGCTGAAAGTTGGACAGAAAGCATTGATGACTCCATTGCTCGAAATGATTGGAATTGGAAACATGAATTTGATCTACCAAAAATGGTAGAAGATATGATAAATAAACTAAAATGAATCAAGATATAAACAACGCGCTAGAAGCTGAATTAAAAGAAATTGACGCTTCGGGTTTATTCAAAAAAGAAAGAATTATTACTACACCGCAATCTGCTGAAATCCAAACAAATGAAGCTGGTGAAGTTCTTAATTTTTGCGCAAATAATTACCTCGGTCTTTCTTCTCATCCTGATGTTATTCAGGCTGCTAAAGATGCTATAGATACTCATGGTTTTGGGATGTCTTCTGTCCGTTTTATTTGTGGAACCCAAGATATTCATAAGGAATTAGAAGCAAAGATTTCAGATTTCCTTGGCATGGAAGATGCGATTCTTTATGCTGCTGCATTTGATGCAAATGGTGGACTTTTCGAACCTCTTTTAACAAAAGAAGATGCTATCATAAGTGATGCTTTGAATCATGCTTCCATTATCGATGGAATTCGTCTTTGCAAAGCTGCTCGCTATCGTTATAAAACAAATGACATGAGCGCCTTAGAAGAACAGCTAAAGGAAGCTAAAGCTAATGGTGCAAGAAGAATTATGATTGCAACCGATGGCGTGTTTTCTATGGATGGTACAATCGCTCAAATTGATAAAATTTGTGACTTAGCAGATCAGTACAATGCACTTGTAATGGTAGACGAATGTCATTCAACTGGGTTTGTTGGAAAGACTGGACGTGGAACACATGAGTATAAAAATGCAATGGGACGAGTTGATATTATCACTGGTACATTTGGTAAAGCATTAGGTGGAGCAAGTGGCGGATTTACAGCTGCAAGCAAAGAAATAGTGGAAGTCTTACGTCAACGTTCTAGACCTTATCTGTTTAGTAACACCTTAGCTCCAGCAATAGTTGGTGCTTCCATAAAAGTCCTTGATGTACTTAGTAAAAGCACAACTTTAAGAGATAAGCTAGAAGCGAATGCTAAATATTTCCGAAGTAAAATGTCAGAACTAGGATTTGATATCATTCCAGGTGAACATCCTATTGTTCCAGTGATGCTTTACGATGCTAAATTAGCTCAAGAAATGGCTTCTGAATTGCTTAAAGAAGGTATCTATGTTATCGGTTTCTTCTTCCCCGTTGTTCCAAGAGAACAAGCACGGATACGCGTTCAACTGAGTGCTGGTCATGAAAGAGAACATCTTGACAAAGCGATAAACGCATTTGCTAAAGTAGGAAAAAATCTAGGGGTCATCAAGTAATAAACTTTGGGCCCCCGAGCCCATCAAAAAAACAGCTCCTACAATTAATCTGGTCTATTAACCATGTGCGCAGCAACATGTGGGAACCGAGTAAAAAGACGGTGCTTAAAATCCTCTGATATTCCCAAAGATTCTATTGACATCTTCATATTCTCTAGCCATGCTACAGCAGCAGAAGGAGTGATTGCATGTGGAAAATGCCTCATTCTCATCTTTGGATGACCATATTCTGCGGTGTATAACCCGGGACCACCTAAAAATTGGGTGAGAAACATTAATTGCTTTGATTTAATCAGATTTATATCAGAGGCAAATAGATGTGCAATACGATCATCTGCTAAAACATTGTTATAAAATGTATCTACCAATTCTTTCAGATTATCTTCTCCGAGCTCCTCGTATATGGTCATTTTTTTTCTTTTAAAGGTAAATGTGGAATAGAATGGTAAGCATTTCCTTCTTGATTTAATTGAAAAACAAACTGATTTTTACCATTTGTAATGACCAAAAAAGGAACTTTAAATGCGAGATTATATTGACTCACTTGTTCTAAAACGTCTTGATTTAATTCCACAAACATAGATTTACATTCTACGAGAATATACGGTTGTATACTCTGGTCATAAACCATTATATCAAAACGTTTGTGTAGTCCATTAATTTTAATTCCTTTCTCCACTGCTATCTTCATCGTACTATAGCCCAGGCCTTTCGTAAGGTACATTATATATGCTTGTCTCACCAATTCTTCTGGCTGAAGCACAAGATCTTTTTTCCTGATAGAGCAAAAAATCAACTTCTTATTTTCTTGTTCCCTAATTTTTAGGTGAGAAACATATGAGATGACATCATGCATAGTTGTTACTTTGAGGATGCAAGATTTGCTGTATGTATCCCTCTTCGTATAACCGAGTTCTATCAATTGCAATGGTAAAATAACCACATTGTTGTAAAGCCTTTATTTTAGAAATATGTCGATAAACGTCTGATGCACTTGCAAAATGAAGCGCACTTTGATCGTAAAAATAAAAGGATATTTCAGAGTCATTAAGAAAATATTCTGTAAAAACTTTAAAGGCATTTTCGCGCATGCCTATATGTTTAGCGTCCTTAATTTTATCTTTTAGTATATCCTTAAGATCAGCGAATTCGCTTTCTATAATGATGTTATGTTCATTAGTGAGATATAAATTGACCGCATTTGCAGATTCCAAAAAATACGTTGCTAATACTTTGCTTCTCTTCAGTTTCCATTCCAATTCATCTTCATCCTCTTCAGCTTGAGTCATCGATTCATGAAGTAATGTGAAAGCCGATTCATTATCATTTTTGGGCTTTAAGCCCAAAATATATTGGAAATTATTTGCTGCTTCATTTAACAATGGATGCGCTAAATCACCTAACCACACTAAGTTTTGTCCACTATATTTATGCAAGTCAGATGCCGAACAGAATCTGAGGCTTAACTCTTTTTCATTAATAAGCGATTTACATATCGTGCTAAAATCGAAGCGTAATTGCTCAAATTGTTGATCGATCGATTCTATGCTGGAGTAAATTGATTCACTTTCATGTAAACCATGCTTGGTTAAAAAAGTATATAGAAACCATTTATCAAAAGCAGCTTGCCATTGGGCAGAAGGGATTTCCAAGCATCCATCAACGAGTTTCTTTTTAGGCTCTGTAAGCTTGTTATAAAAATACATCCATTGGCCAAATTGACCCGCGGGGTTTAATTCAAAAAGCCCGTTTTCTAAATTTAAAATTAAGCTATCTAATGCTTCAGAGCATAGTTTAAGTGACAAAGAATTAATAGAAAAATCTTGCTTAAAAAGCTGACTATCATTTATCTTTTTGATAAGGTCTTCTACCTCAACATTAATGTCCGAAATACTTTCATCAGATGTATTTCTGATATTCAGCACTTTAAACTCTTGGTCTATTTGTTTCTTAAAATTATGAGAAAGACGCAACAATATCTCTTCAAAATCCTTAAGACGCATTTCCTCTGGTATGTGCATTTTATCTCTACAAATAGAGCCAAGTTCTAGAAGTTGTGATTTTATAAAATGTAGACTTTCTTTTTTGGGCTCGAGCCCAAAATTTTGCTGCATCTCATTCCATTTATCGTATCTCGCTGTCAGGACATTAAAGATTTCATTGAATTCTTTATACCTATTGTTTTTATATTCTTCAAAGAAAGTTTGCAACTTAACTTGAATGTGAGTAGCTTCCTTTAAGAAGGTTTCTACGTATTTGATAGCCGCTTCATTTTCACCATTATCTATAAAACTTGTTAGATTAATGGTAGATGTATTCAGAAAATACTTAACCTCTTGTTTATATAGTTTGGACGCAAGATCAAGTGTTTGTTTATAATCTCTGTATAAATCTGAATCAAAATTAGACTCGGTAATATCAGGAGAAATTAATTGTTTTTTATTTTGAGTGAAATTATTAAAATACATATCCGCTAATTCCCAGAAAGTCTGTTTTCCAAAAAGAGGTTTGTGGTAGTTTCCACATACTTCTATAAGCTTAGCTAACGAATTCTTGATTGATATGATTTGATCAAAAAAAGAGAAATTAGAAATATGTTCCTCCTTAATTTCAAGATCTCTTAATTCCTCAAAATTATATAAATCATCCTGATTTTGATACGCGATAATAATAGACTGTTCTTCCAGAAGAGATTCTAAAATAAAATCATGTAAAACCATTCTTTTAAATTCTGAAGAATGATAATCGCATTGATGAGCTGGACGAGGAGAAAGTGGAAAATTTAAATACATATTACTCAATTATTCCCCCACTAATTTTTTCACCATTCTTATAAATATATTCTAACACTACTTTTCCATCTTCATTAAAATGTCTCATATAACCATCAAGAACATTATTTTTATATATCGTTTCCTTTATTAGCTCGGCTCTTGAATTATATTCTTTAACAAAGCCATTGATAGCACCATTATTATACATTATCTTCTTAATGGGTCTTCCAGTTTTGAATTCTCCATACAAGCCGTGTAGTTCATTATTCATGTAGTTTGCTTGCTTTAACAATCTTCCGCGTTCATCAAATTCAATATATGGTCCAGTAAAAACTCCATTTACATAAGAACTGACTGTTTGAATATATCCATTATTGGGATAATATACTATCCATGTGCCTTCTCTTACACCATCTTTCACAAAACCTTCCTCATAGATATCTCCGGAAGAATGAGTTCTACTAATTTTCTTCAGTGAAGTTCCTGGTACATTTTCAGTAGTATAAATACTTAAGTCTACTTTTGCAGCACTTGTAGGGGCAGATGATGAGTTACAAGAAGCTAAATAGAAAGCTACAAACACCATCACATAAAGGGACATTTGCTTCATTATATCTTTTTTCAGCAAATATAATCAATACTAAACATATATGAAGTTTTCATATATATTAAGTTTGGATTAATCTTAATTGAAATTCTAATGATTTATAATAGAAAAATTATTGAATGATAAACAATCTAGATTGATTGACATTATTTCCTTTGAAAAGTACCACATAAGTACCTGACTCATAGTTAGAGACATTTATATTCACGCTTGACTGATTGTTAGTCTTTTCATTGAAAATAGCACTTCCACTCATATTAAATATCTGAATATCTTGAACGGAAGTAGGAATATTCTGGATGAATAAATTCTTGTTAACAGGATTAGATAAGATTATTTGGGAGAATTCTTCTTCCTTGGAAGAGGTAGTAGAAATTTCTTCTATGCTAAAGTCATTAAAGAAAACTTCTTCATCACGTAAATCTTCCGCTTCATCTAAGCTTCTATATATACCCCATTTTGGTCTTACAAATTCAGTCCCTGTTCTCCATGTATCAATATCTAAGTCTACCCAACTGAATAATTCCTCCTTATCACTCATTCGAACAAGAGACAATTCATAGGTTCCATTATCTTCATAGGTAATGACTTCAGTCACTTCTATCCATTCACCTATAAATTGCTCCAAAGGAGTTTGAGATAATGTAGTCTGACTTCCTTCATCGGCATATCGCAATTCCAATCTATCAGGATTACTTTTCCTAGTAGTAAGCGTAATAAGAGGAGTTTTAGCAAATTCACCTCCCACTGGTTTTAGTTGGTGGATATGAGTGAATGAAGGTGAAGACTGAAATCCATCGGGTAATTTAAATTTCCACTTGTATATTACTTTCTCTCCAAACACTCCAAGTAAATTATCAGGAGAAGGGCTATAACTTTTTATTTCATTCCTTTGACGGTCAAATGTAATGCACCTATCATTATCAGGTTCAACATGTAGGACAAATCTAAAAACATATGTATTCAAGTTTTCATCAAAAACTTCTTCTATATGATCTCCGAAATCTTCATGATTACAATCGGGAACTTCAATGGGATTTTGTCCAGGTGCCAAAACTGATGTTATAAGATTATAGGTATTCCCAGGACCATCTGCGCTTAGTGTCACTTGTGCTGAAACGCATCCTATCGAAAGTAAGAACAGAGTAGAAAAGAAATAACGCATGATTTTATAATTTGAAATAAAGATAAAAGGAGTTTATAAATAAGATGGAAATGGTTGAAGTATTTTAACAAACATACACACAATAAGGTCGCGTAATCTCCAAAACTGAAAAATACGTTTGAATTCATTGAGTTCATACAAATTTAACTCCATAATGCCCTATATCTTTTTAATTAACTACCCTATTTCTATATTGGAAAGCCTCACCATAACCCTGTAATGCTTGCGTTTTTCAACTCGAACTAGAAAATTTAATTGACAAAAGCTATTGGGACATTTTGAAATTAAACATGTAAAATAAGCAAGTCAACAAAGAAAATGTATTCCTTATAAGATTGTTAAATAATGTACAATAGTTTAAAATTCATGTGACATTAGAATCATTTACGGTCTTATAATTGAAAAAGGGCCTATACTAGTTGAGTCCAATTTGTTTTTTACAACAAAAAACAAGCGTTACAAATATATAAAATGTTAAAG
>CAZSKA010000150.1:0-9940 GCA_964607315.1 uncultured Saprospiraceae bacterium
AGAAAAATTAAGTATCAAAATTTTATACGACATTTTGAAATTAAATTGGTATAATCATTCCGTTAAGAATTTACAATTAAACAATTTACTATATTTTATTATTAATTCCATGTGGAAAGATTGTTAACATTTGACGGAAAAGGTATTTACTGCCCTAAAGCTGATATACATATTGATCCTTGGAAAAAAGTACCAAGAGCTCTAATTACACACGGACATTCTGACCATGCCCGGTGGGGAATGGGAGCTTATTTATGTACTAATGAAAGTGTTCCTATTCTTAAGCATCGATTAGGAATTAACAATAAAATCCAAGGTATACCATTCGGTGAATCCATGCATATTAACGGTGTCAAGTTTTCATTTCATCCTGCAGGTCATGTAATAGGTTCTGCCCAAATTAGAGTAGAATATAAAGATGAAATATGGGTGGTTTCGGGGGATTATAAATTAGCAGATGATGGCATAAGTAAGGCATTCGAACCGATAAAATGCCACACCTTTATTACAGAAAGCACCTTTGGACTTCCTGTTTATAGATGGGAAAATCAAAACCGTATTTTCAAGAAAGTAAATAATTGGTGGAAAAAGAATAATTCTGAAGGAAGAGTTTCTGTGATAACTGCTTATTCTCTAGGAAAAGCCCAAAGACTAATTAATGGACTTGATGCTTCCATAGGTAAAATCTATACACATGGGGCAATAGAAAATACAAACAAAATTTTAAGAGATCACGGGCATTTGATACAAGAAACAATTCACGCAACTGCCAACTATAACTTTGATGATTACCAAGGAAACATGGTTATTTGCCCACCTTCAGCTGTAAATTCTGCATGGGTGAAAAAATTCAAGGATTTTAGACTAGGAATTGCAAGTGGATGGATGCAAATGAGAGGAGCGAGAAGAAGACAAGCTGCTGATATAGGTTTTGTACTTTCAGATCACGCAGACTGGAACGACCTCAATACAGCTATAAGAGAAACAGGAGCACATGAGATTTATGTAACTCATGGGTTCAGCAGAATTTATTCTAAATATCTTAGAGAACAAGGATACGATGCGAAAATAGTTGAAACAGCCTTTGAAGGAGAACAACTAGAGGTCTCTACTGAAGAAGAAGCGAAACAAGGTGAATCATGAAAGAGTTTGCCATTCTATTCCGTAAACTAGACGAAACCAATAAGACAAACGAGAAGGTAAAAGCACTCGTTGAATATTTTGAAACGGCAACAGATGAAGATAAACTTTGGGCAATAGCCCTCTTCTCGCATAGAAGACCCAAAAGAACAATCAATACTACCTTGCTTAGATCCTGGGCAAGTGAATTTAGTAGCATTCCAACATGGTTGTTTGAAGAAAGTTATCATATAGTCGGTGACCTTGCAGAAACGATTTCACTCGTCTTAGCCTTACCCACAAAATCATCTTCTCTAAGTCTCACGGAGTGGATTCTTTCCATCATTGCATTAAAAGATGAGACAGAGGAACACAAAAAAGCATTCGTTAAAGATGCTTGGGATTCCCTTCGCTCAGATGAACGTTTCCTCTTTAATAAAATCATCACAGGAGGTTTTCGAATTGGTGTTTCTCAAAAACTTATGAGCAGAGCTCTTGCCAAACATCTCAAGAAAGAAGAAACAGAAATAGCACATCGACTAATGGGAAACTGGTCGCCAACAAAAACTACCTATTCCGAGCTACTCCTCCATACAAATATAACAGCGGACATATCACGCCCCTATCCCTTCTACTTGGCATATGCACTAGAAGACGAACCACACACTTTGGGGCCAACCCAAAAATGGACAGCAGAATGGAAATGGGATGGAATCAGAAGTCAATGTATCAAAAGAGAAAACGAAGTATTTATATGGTCAAGAGGAGAAGAACTCGTGAGTAATCGATTTCCCGAATTACTAAAGATGGCTGAAAACTTACCTAATGGTATCGCTATTGATGGAGAAATTCTCGCTGTCAAAGATGGTCAACTTCTTGGCTTTCAAGCTCTTCAAAAAAGAATAGGCCGTAAAACAGTAGGAAAAAAACTACTCACTGTAAATCCAGTGATCATACGAGCATATGATCTTATAGAATATGAAGGTAAGGATATTAGAAATCTTTCTTACATCGATAGAAGACAAATTCTGGAAAGAATGGTGAAAGATCTTCAACATGAATCATTGATATTATCCGAAAGAGTAAGTTTTGATTCTTGGGAGGAATTAAAGGAAATGCGTAAACAATCAAGAGCATTAGGAACAGAGGGATTTATGTTGAAACAAGACGATTCTCCTTATCTAAGCGGACGTAAAAAAGGAGATTGGTGGAAATGGAAAGTAGAGCCATATACTATTGATGGTGTTATGATTTATGCCCAAAGAGGCCATGGAAGAAGGAGTAATCTCTATTCTGATTTCACATTTGCTGTTTGGAATGGTGATGCTTTAGTGCCATTCACAAAAGCTTACTCTGGATTGACGGATAATGAATTTAGAGAAATAACTGCTTGGGTAAAAACACACACATTAGAGAGATATGGTCCGGTCAGCGCTGTTAATGCCGAATTAGTATTTGAACTCGCATTCGAGGGAATCCAAAAAAGTTCACGCCATAAAAGTGGAATAGCACTTCGTTTTCCAAGGATAAAAAGATGGAGAAAAGATAAACCAGCTAATGAAGCGAATACTCTAGACGACCTTAAAAAACTAATTCATTGAGAAAGTTTGACTTTATTATCTTTGGGGTAAAACCCTGAATAAAATGTATAAGGACATCATATCTTACGAATTAGCAGACGGAGTGAGTGAATCTCATCTTAATCAAGTTGCAATCAAAGTCTATGAAGACTGGATGAAACATCAAAAAGGCTTTGTTTCATGGGAAATTAATAAAAATAAGGATGGTAATTATACTGATATTGTTGTATGGGAAAATAAAGAATCTGCTCAAAAGTCTAATGAAAATATGGCAGGGATGAAACATTCCGCAGAATGGATGGCCTGTTATAAGATGGAGACAGTTAAAAGTATCAATGTCGAGTCACTATTTAATTACTAGAATTCAAAGTTGTAATCTTTTCAATTCAACTTCCTATTTTTGCCGCCTATGTATAAAAACAAGAAAGTAATCGTCGTTCTTCCTGCCTATAATGCAGCATTGACTTTAGAAAAAACATATAAGGAAATTCCTTTGGACTTAGTCGATGAAGTTATTCTTTGTGATGATGCAAGTAAGGATGAAACTATCAAAGTTGCTAATCAGCTGGGGATTAATCACATCATTGCCCATGAGACGAATAAAGGATATGGTGGAAATCAAAAATCTCTTTACAATAAGGCGCTTGAATTAAATGGTGATATAGTAGTAATGTTACATCCAGATTATCAATATACGCCTAAGTTGATTCCTTCCATGGTGAACATAATCGGCGATGATCTTTTTCCAGTAGTATTGGGCTCTCGTATTTTGGGTAAAGGTGCTTTGAAAGGCGGAATGCCTTTGTATAAGTTTATTGCCAATCGATTTTTAACACTTACACAAAATCTTTTGGTTAGCTATAAACTTTCGGAATATCATACAGGATATAGAGCATTCAGCGGGGAAGTTCTTAAAAATATTGCTTTTAATAATAATGACGATGACTTTGTTTTTGATAATGAAATGTTGTCTCAGATTATTTATAAAGGTTTTGATATCGCAGAGGTAACGTGTCCAACAAAATATTTCAAAGAAGCATCTTCAATCAACTTGGCAAGAAGTACGAAATATGGTTTAGGTGTTCTTCGTGTTTCTCTAATTCATCGTCTTAATAAGTGGGGATTGATGAAATCGAAAATTTACGAGTAAAAACAATTTCGCTTTTTGTACATTTACTCTACAATGAGTACTATTTCGTATAAAAATTTTAAGAAGACCGCAGTTGATTTTGATTTACCTATAAGTCAAAAGGAGAAAGAGGTATGGGAAACATCTGAAGCCTATGAAATTCCGAGTGAATTTTCAGTTGAAAAAACTGCTTTTCAATCGGGTTTTCCACCGTTTACTAATGGCCCTTATGCGAGTATGTATCTCGGCAGACCTTGGACTATTAGGCAGTATGCTGGATTTTCTACAGCAGAAAAGAGTAATGCTTTTTATAAAAGAAATTTGGCTCAGGGCCAAAAGGGATTGTCTGTTGCATTTGATTTAGCAACTCATAGAGGATATGATAGCGATCATCCTCGGGTAAAGGGCGATATTGGTATGGCTGGGGTTGCTATTGATTCTATAGAGGATATGAAAATCTTGTTCCAAGATATTCCGTTGGATAAGATGTCGGTTTCTATGACAATGAATGGTGCGGTTATTCCTATTATGGCTTTTTACATTGCTGCTGCGGAAGAATCAGGAGTGGAAAAATCAGCACTTGCTGGAACGATACAAAATGATATTCTAAAGGAATTCATGGTGCGAAATACTTACATTTATCCGCCAGCTCCTTCTATGAAAATCATCTCAGATATATTTAGATATACAAGTCAGTATATGCCTCGATTCAATTCTATTTCTATCAGTGGTTACCATATGCATGAAGCTGGAGCACCTGCAGATATAGAGTTGGCTTATACTTTGGCGGATGGAATAGAATACTTGAAAGCGGGAATAAAAGCAGGTTTGACAGTAGATCAGTTTGCTCCTAGGTTTAGTTTTTTCTGGGGAATCGGGATGCATTTTTATGTGGAAATAGCGAAGATGAGAGCGGGAAGGAAACTTTGGGCAGAATTAGTTTCACAGTTTAATCCGCAAAACCCAAAATCTCTTTCTTTACGAACACATTGCCAGACTTCAGGTTATAGTCTCACTGAACAAGATCCGTATAATAATATAGCAAGAACACTTATAGAAGCTTCTTCAGCAGTTTTGGGTTCGACCCAAAGCTTACACACTAATTCACTCGATGAAGCGATAGCATTGCCATCAGATTATAGTGCGAAAATTGCAAGAGAAACGCAAAAGTATCTTCAAAGTGAAACAGATGTTACAGATTACATTGATCCATTTGCGGGCTCTGACTATGTAGAATTTCTTACAGAAATGCTGTATGAGAAAGCTAAGAAACATATTGCTGAGATAGAGGAACATGGCGGGATGGTAAAGGCAATAGAGAAAGGAATACCAAAACTTCGGATAGAGGAAGCTGCCACTCAGCGTCAAGCAAAAATTGATAGTGGAGATATTAAAATTCTTGGAGTGAATTTTTATGCCTTGGATGATGAGGAAGAAATAGAAACATTACAGGTAGATAATAAGAAAGTAAGGGAAGATCAAATTAATAGAATTAATCAAACGAAGGCAAATAGAGATGAATCAGCCGTTCAAAAATCATTAAGCGAACTTACAGATATTGCTAAATCTGGTGAAGGTAATCTATTAGAAAAAGCGGTAGAATGTGCAAAGAATAGAGCAACCTTAGGGGAGATTTCTATGGCGATGGAAACGATATTTGGAAGATACAAAGCGCCTAATAGATTAGTGTCTGGCGTTTATAATAAAGCAATGGAAAAGAACGAACTCGTACAAAAAGCTCGATCGAAAACGGATGAGTTTGCTGATAAATATGGTAGAAGACCTAGGATTCTTATTGCGAAATTAGGTCAAGACGGACATGATAGAGGAGCAAAAGTAGTAGCTACTAGCTTTGCTGATATTGGATTCGATGTGGATATAGGGCCTTTATTTCAAACTCCTGCTGAAGCCGTGAAACAAGCAATGGAAAATGATGTCCATATTTTAGGAATATCATCTTTGGCGGCTGGACATAAAGAACTTGTACCTGAAACTATAAATGCTTTAAAGGAAATTGGCAGATCAAATATTATGGTAGTAGTCGGTGGAGTAATACCACGAAAAGACTATGATTTTCTATTTGAAACTGGAGTTGCTGCAGTATTTGGTCCTGGGACTAATATTGCTGAAGCAGCTATAGATTTGTTAGAGTTGTTTGAGTAAGAATTAAATATTCTTTAGTTATTACACCAACACTCCTTCTTGAATCTGATTTCTTTGTTGCTTAACTCCTTCGTCAGAATAATACTCATCTAAGCCTTTTAAGCTATCGATCATTCCACCGGAACCAATCTCAATTATTCGATTAGCTACAGTTTGTGCGAAGTGGTGATCATGCGTAGTAACGATAACCGTTCCAGGATAAGAAATCAAAGAATTATTAAAGGCAGTTATTGATTCTAGATCAAGGTGACTCGTAGGTTCATCTATCATTAATAGATTTGCTTCTGCCATCATCATTCTAGAAATCATACAACGTACTTTTTCTCCTCCGGAAAGCACATTTGACATTTTGTATATTTCATCACCTGAGAACAACATCTTACCTAGAAATCCTCTTATATATTGTTCGTCTTTATTCTCACTATATTGTCTAAGCCAATCCATCAAACTCATAGGATCCGCCTCAAAGAATTCACTATTTTCAAGAGGTAAATAAGCAGTAGTTATAGTTTGTCCAAATTCAAATGATCCAGTGTGTGCTTGAAGGTTACCATTTAGAATTTCATAAAATGCCGTACTTGCTAATCCATCTTTTGCCAATAAGACGATCTTTTCACCTTTATTGATTGTAAAATCTACATTAGAGAATAGATTTTGTCCATCAAGGACGTATGATAAATTTTTGACGGAAAGAATTTGATCACCAGCTTCTCTTTGTTGAGAAAAGATGATACCCGGATATTTTCTACTTGAAGGTTTTATTTCTTCAAGATTCAGTTTTTCTAGCATTTTTCTTCTACTAGTAGCTTGTTTTGACTTAGAAGCATTTGCGCTAAATCGATCGATGAAAGCCTGCATTTCTTTACGCTTCTCTTCCATCTTTTTATTCTGATTCATCTTTTGGCGAAGTGCTAGTTGAGAACTTTCATACCAAAAACTATAATTACCAGTGAAAGTAGATATTTTAGAAAAATCAATATCAACGATATGTGTGCAAACGGTATCTAAAAAGTGTCTATCGTGAGAAACGACAATAACCGTGTTTTTAAAATCTAGAAGAAAATCTTCTAGCCACGATACGGTTTCCATATCTAGATCATTCGTAGGCTCATCTAAAATCAATATATCAGGATTACCAAATAATGCCTGCGCTAAAAGTACTCTTACTTTTTCATTACCATTTAAGTCTTTAACTAAAGAATGGTGTTTATCTTCATGTATTCCAATACCACTTAGTAATGATGCTGCCGCTGGTTCTGCATTCCAACCATCCATTTCCGCAAACTTTTCTTCGAGCTCACTCGCTTTCACACCATCCTCTTCTGAAAAATCAGGTTTCATGTAGATGGCATCCTTTTCCTGCATGATATTCCACATTTCTTCATGCCCCATCATGACTGTATTTAATACAGTAACTTCATCGTATTCAAAATGATTTTGTTTTAGAACTGCCATACGCTTTCCAGGTTCTATGGAAATAGTACCTTTATTAGCATCTTTTTCTCCTGTCAAAATTTTGAGAAAAGTAGATTTACCGGCACCATTAGCACCAATAACTCCATAACAATTACCTTCTGCGAATGAGACATTAGCCTCATCAAATAGAATACGCTTACCAAATTGTAGGGTAAGGTTTTGGACTTGAATCATGAAAATTTGTTAATGAGATGTCTGAATTTAGTATCCCAGTTTTGCCTTAATTTGTTCAGTTACGTCTTGGCCATCCATACCATATAGAATACCACCAAGACTAGAATCAAAAATCATAGTATATCCTTCAGCTTTACCAAATTCTTGAACGGTTTTCTCTAGTTCTAGCAGAACGGGAGCATATAATTCTTCTCTTTTCCTATTGATTTGTTGTTGAAGTGTTTGTTGAAGAAGCTGTAATTTCTGTTCTTGTTGAACTAAAGCTTCTTGATCTTTTTGAAGAACAACTGCTGAATATTCTTGACTTTTCATTTTAGATTCAAAAGCAATATAAGCTTCTTGAAAAGCTTTCACTTGATTTTGATAATCTAGTTCTAATCCTTCAGCCATTTTCTGAACATCAAGATCTGCTTGCTTGATTTTTGGATTTTCACTTAGTAAGATAGCACTATTTAAATGAGCTACTTTTTGGGCTTGACCCAAAACTAAAAACATCATCATGAATGCTGTTGCAAATACTTTTATCATTTTCTTATTGTTATATTCACTTGAAACAAAATCGTTTATATAGAATAGTGTTTCAAAAAATTTCGCGCAAATGTACACTTTTGATCAAATAATTGACTCATAAAACAATGAGATCGACACAAGTTTTACAAAAATTAACTAAAATTTAAAACCCATGCTTAATTGCAGAGAAAAGTTTCTGTCGTAATCATCTCTAAAAACAGCCTTGTTAAATTCATTTAATTCAAAGAAGTCAACATCCGCAGGATCATTTGTAACATCAATTAAACCATACATAGCTGTTAAACTGAAATACAAAGAACCATTTACAAAATATGAAAATCCTCCTTCTAATCCAGCATCAAACCAATTATATTTAGTTGCCAAAACTTCGTCTGCATCGAGTTCAAAATATCCACCAACTCCTCTAGCCATATTTATCCTCTCTATTTCATTATCAATTAGTAAACTAACTGTTAACCCTTGTGTAGAAGTAGATTGTCTTGGCTGATCAGAATAATAATTTGCCTCTACTGTTTGGAAAAAACTGAAGTTTTTTAAATCGCCATCTTCTATATTTCCTGTAGGATTAAGATCAGTAAAATCTATAGATCCTCCAGCTGTAGGTAGCACCAAGAACTGCGTGTAAATACCACCGTAAAGCTCTATTTTCTTATGAGGCTTAAAGAATGTCATTATAGGAACATGGATATAAGCATTATTTATATCTAATTCACGAATTATAGCTCCTCTTCTCACTTCTCTATCAAGAGCAAATCTGAAAACATAAGGTGCATTGTCACTTTCAAATACATAACGAGTACCAATTTGATTATAGGCTACTTCTGTACGAAAACCAAAATTATCTGTTAGATGATACGCTAGAGTTACACCAAAATGAATACCATTATTCAAAGAATATGCTTCACTGTAGTCAGCGTTATTTATTTGTGGACCTAATAACTGAGAAAAACTTAAACCTCCTCGAATACCAAATCTGTAATCTTGAGCAGATATATTAGCTGTGAAACCAATAAAACATGCAAAAAGAAAGAAATTCAGAATCGTTTTTTTCATAAAATTTAATTTGTTCAGCATAATAACGTCGCTTACAACAAAATTGATGTTTCTATTATTCAAAGAATTCGTAACAAGCTCGCCACAAATTATTTTCGCGCAAAGGTGCAATAATATTATGACTTTCTTTGGTAGCAGGATGGACGAAACTTAGTTTATATGCGTGCAAATCGATAGAACGGTCACTATTCTTGCGTCTTGCACCATATTTTACATCTCCTTTTATAGGCATTCCTGCATGACTGAGGAGGCAGCGAATCATATGAAAACGACCTTCTTTCATCTTTATTTCTAGACAATCATAGTGATCAGTAGATCCGATTTTTTTGTAAGACAGACTTGCTTTTTTACCTTTTTCGTTGACAAAGGCTTTTTTCAAACGTGCATTTCTAATTAATTTTTGTTCTAGATTCTCAGATTCTATCGCACGGCCTTTTTCTACAATTGCGAGATATGTTTTCTCAATAAATTTATCTTTAAATAAAGATGAAAAGGATGCAGCAGATTCTTTATTCTTAGCGACTAGTAATAATCCACTTACAACTTGATCTATTCTATTTACACAGAAAAAAGGATTTTCTTGTTGTGTTAGAGTGCCTTCAAAAGATGAATGATTAGGGTCGCTAATAATTCCAGGTGTTTTGTTAACAATTGCGATATGGCTATCTTCAAATACAATTTGCATATTATTCTATTTCTTCGTAATCAGTATACT
>CAZSKA010000151.1:0-9925 GCA_964607315.1 uncultured Saprospiraceae bacterium
AAAAATTAAGTATCAAAATTTTATACGACATTTTGAAATTAAATTGGTATAAAATGCCAAAAAAATAACGACTTTTGTGCATGAAACATTACCAGTGACGCCACAGCCTTAGTCACCACAATGCTGAATGAACAAAAGTTGGCGCAGCTTTTATTTCAAGGGCATTTCAGGTCGTAATAGATTTTCTATTGCATAGTTCAGGTTAAATTTCAACTGAAATTTTTTCATTAGGAATGCCATAATATTTTTCGATTTCCTGTTCGACATATTTAGCATCGATGGTAGTTTTTAGGTAGTCAAGAATCACCTTATGCACTTGACCTTCAGGTGTGTTAAGAATTGCTTTGACGGCATATCCATTATGAGTTCTTCCGACATAAATCTGTGCTAGTTCACTACTTTTAATCACCTTTTCCTTAACCAATTTGTTACGCTCTTTTTCTACAATCAATTGATCTTTTTGGCAGACGAAATACACTCTTCTTTTTTCCTTATGTAAAACTCTAAAAAGGATAAATGCAAATAATGAAACACTAGCAATCAAGGCAATAAGTCCACCAAATACTTGACTTTTAAAATACAATGCTCCGCCAAAAAAACTTACTAAAGGTAGAAATGCAATACCTAAAATTTCCAACACATTAGCAGGCAATTTCATTGACATCTCCATTTCATCTCCGAAATGTATTTTATCGACACCTACAGGTTTTTTCAAAGGGGTTTTTCGCTCTGCAAATTCATCTAAGTTTTTCTGAAAAGAAAAAACAGAATCACAAGAATTACATTTAGCTATCTTATCATTGATATTAATATTTTCAGATGCTACTTTGCTTTGGCAAGCAGGGCACTCAAGATGAAAAAAGTCATCATCTTTCGGCAATTCTACTCGTTTATAAGCTTTTTTGTATTCTTCCTTATGCATAGACTAAAGATAAACATATGTGTATAAAATGGGAACAATTTCATACAAAAAATACCAATCTTTCAATTAAACACCCTTTATCCTATTGATTAATACATTCCAGAATTCCTCCATGGTTCCATCATCAGGAGGTCCACTTTGATCCTTCATTTCATATGCTCCATTTGCATCAGGAACAAGAAGAAATGGGAAAATATAGTTATTCGGATCTTCCGTATCTCCAGAAGTATATGGACCATATCTTAGGTCATTAATTTGGATGGTATCGCCATTTAACTTAAGGACATTATAATAATCATTGGTGAACCATTCTATGATTCTTATGCGCTCGTCCTTCTTATTTTTAATGTAATGATCATTTTTCTTTATTACCTGTATTTCCACTTCTTTCTTCTTGTCAAGTAAGGAGTATTGACCATCATAATACTCTCCATCTCCCTCCGCAATACAATGCCATAAAATGTTATTCAAAATAGTAGGCGTCGTCATATACCTTCCATATGTCAAGCCATTTTTCTCAAGACTATCCTTAAAAACGGTATTAACTATATTTTTATTTCTGATAGTCCATCCCATATAAATCAATGAATATATTATACCCGCATAATTTAATATTGATCTCCATACATTATGTTTTTTTCTCGTAGATGCCAATAATAGAAATATCAGAAATGGGGCTGTATAAAGCGGATCTGCTACTGATATATTATTCCATGCTACTCGCATATCGCTAAATGGTTGGAACAACTGTGTACCATATCCCGTACATGAATCAAGTATGGGGTGAGTTAATACTGCAAGAAAAAACAAAAAGTACCATCGACCAAAGGATATCCGCACATCAGGTTGATCGCGAATAACATTTTTTCTTATGAGAAAAATGGCGAGACTTACCACCAATAAAATAGTAACTGTCAATACAAGCCAATTCAATCCTCCTTTAATCTGAAACGCAATAAAGTTGATTATCGAAGCTGAAAAAACAAGAAAAATCATGCCTCCAACTGCTGTTAAAACTTTAAACCAAAGTTGTTTATGATAGTCATTTCCATACAGCCAGGAAGTGTATAAGGCTAATAACAAGGGGACCAAGATGGCAAATAAGATGGAATGACTTATTCCTCTATGAAATGCCAAATTCACTTCTTCCGACCATCCTAAAATAGGACCTACGAATACATCTAAATCTGGAATTGTTCCTGCAACGGCTCCCCAAAGCATTGCTTTATTTCCTATCTTTCTTCCTGCAACAGCTTCTCCCATTGCAGCACCTAAAACAATCTGTGTTAAGGAATCCATTTAATTTATTGATTCAACTGATTCATTAGTTATAACATCAATTCCCAGCTTTTTGATGGCAATTTTAGAAGCTGTTTGCTCAGCTGACTTTTTATTAAAATCTTCTGCTTGCCCCATCTTTTCCCCATCAATTAGCACGGCAATTTTAAATCGATCTCGCTTATCTAACTTGAATTTTTCAAGCAAGGAATAGTCTACCGTTTTACTATGCTTTTGACACCATTCTAATAATCGACTTTTAAAGTTGTCGTCTTTTACTTCTAACTTGTGTATATCGATGTATTTTCTAATGATATTTCTTACTACATAATTTCTGGTACTATTAAATCCCGATTCTAAATATATCGCACCGATTAATGCCTCTAATGCGTTTCCGAGCATAGTAGATGACATACGACCCATGGAGAAATCTGTTAGGATTAGATCTAGTCCCATTCGGTCAGCAATATCATTCAAGGTTTTTCTCTTTACGATTTTAGATCGCATTTTCGTCATAAAACCTTCGTCCTTATTGGGGTATTTCTCGTATAGATAGTCAGCAACAATAGTAGATAACAAAGAGTCGCCTAGATATTCCAAGCGCTCATTATTTCCTTTGTATTGTGTATCGTTATTCATTGACTTGTGAAGAAAAGCCAATTTATATAATTTCATTCGGGCTGGTGTAATACCTGTTACATTCTTTATCTTACGAGCAAGTGCTTTGTCCTTTGATAAATAAAAATTGTAACCTCTCCGAATGGAATTAATCATATATTATTTTTACACCTTCTTAAATAAGACACAAGCATTATGCCCGCCAAAACCGAAAGTATTACTTAAAACAGTGTCTACTTTCCTTTGTTGCGCTTCGTTAAATGTAAAGTTCAGCTTATTGTCGAAAGCTGGATCATCTTCAAAATGATTTATAGTAGGAGGAACAAAACCTTCATTAATAGCAAGTATTCCCGCTATCGCCTCTACTGCTCCTGCTGCTCCTAATAAATGACCAGTCATTGACTTAGTAGAACTGATATTCAAGTTATATGTATCGTCTTTAAATACATTTTGAATAGCCTTTATTTCAGCGACATCTCCTAATGGAGTTGACGTTCCATGTACATTTATATAATCAATTTGATCTGTACCTAAGTTAGCTTCTTGAAGAGCGAGTTCCATAACTTTAGAAACACTTAGCCCTTCCGGATGTGGAGCAGTAATATGATAAGCATCTGCTGTAAATGCTACAGCTACTATTTCTGCATATATCTTTGCACCTCTTGCTTTTGCATGTTCATATTCTTCAAGAACAAGACAACCTGCACCTTCTCCTAACACAAAACCATCTCTGTGTAAATCGAAAGGACGAGAAGCTGTTTTGGGGTCATCATTTCTGATACTCATCGCTTTCATAGAAGAAAAACCACCGATTCCCGCATGAGTTACAGCTGCTTCAGAACCACCAGCAACAATAATATCCGCTTTGTTTAATCTGATATAATCTACAGCATTACCTATAGAATGATTAGATGAAGCACAAGCCGAAACTGTCCCATAGTTTATACCTTTTAGGCCATAAGCCATAGAAATATGACCAGGAGCAATATCTGAAATTAATTTAGGGATTAAAAAAGGTGAATATTTAGGAGGACCATCTCTACGAATTACATCTCCTATATCTTTTTCCATCGTGTAAAATCCACCAATACCACTTGCCCATATTACACCTGCACGAAATGGATCATCCAATGCCTTAAAATCAATACCACAATCTTCTACAGCCTGACCCGCTACATACATAGCATACTGGCAGAAAGGATCCATTCTTCTCAAAGCCTTTCTATCCACATATTCTTCCGGCTGGAAATTTTTAACTTCACAAGCTATTTGTGTTCTGAATTCCGATGCGTCAAAGTGAGTAATAGTATCAGCTCCGCTCTTCCCCTCCTTTAATCCTTGACTGTAATCTGCCAGATTATTACCTAAAGGAGTTAAAGCACCGATACCTGTAACAACTACTCTTCTCATATTAAATTTGATTTTTGATTATGCAAAAGTACACAATAATAAAAGATACGTCTTAAAAACAATAATATCAAGGATAGTAATTGTAAATTATTACCCATAAATTATTCAATTTACTAATTCTCCACCTTAATAAATAAACCTTCATTATAGTAGTAGAAGTTCTTTTTTAGATATTTTTGGGTTAAACCCAAAGTGAACATGCTCGGCTTTATCCTGAAAAGACTGGCCTTTACCCTGTTCAGCATTCCATTAATTATATGGATTATGTTGGCATTAGCTCGATTATCTCCCGTAGATCCTGTCGAACAACTCATCAATGCAAACGACTTTAGTACAAATCAACTTGAATTTGCTGAAATTTATGAAAAAACTTCCATCAAAAACGGTCTGAATAAAGCTCCTTTCTATTTCACAATTAATCGAAGCAATTATCAAAAAGACTACTACACCTTTGCTAATCCTTTGAAAAAATCTCTGTTCAATACTTTTTTAAAAGGAAATTACAGCTACGAAAAAACAGAGCTCATTTATGAGGCTTTAATCCAACAAGCGCATAATTCTAGCAATAATATAGATCTCTCTTTTGATATGTTATCACCTGAAAAGCTCCTTTCAACATGGGAAAAAGACTATAGTCAAAACATCCTGATCATGAATGCTATAACTGATTTGAAAGAAAGTAAGAATGTGTCGCATGCACTGATTCCTGCTATTCGTTTTCATGGTAGAGATAATACATTCCATCAAGCATTCACATCTTTCTTTAAGTTGGATTGGGGTAATTCATTAAGTGACGGAAAATTAGCTACAAGCAAGATTTCTAGATCTCTTCCCATAACCATATTCATTCTCATTTTGAGTGTAATTGGTAGTGGTGTATTAGGTTTTTTATTTGGAATATGGTTTTACAGAGCTCCTAGCCTTTGGACGAAAGTCCTAGAACAAATATTCTACATTTTAAAGAGCATTCCACTTTTTGTATTTGCCTTATTCATGCTAAATACATTTACGACAAGTGAAATTAGTCCTATTCTAAAGATATTTCCTTCTGTCAATGCATATGGATGGTCATCAAGTAGCGGTTTTTGGGTGAATCTAAGCAGGAATTTGAATCAATTAATATTACCTGTGTGTTCTATTATCTTCTTAAACATCCCTTACATTTCTCGACAGGTGAAAACTTCATTAAGCAGAGAAAATAGAGCCAATTATAATAAAACTGCCCAAATGAAAGGTCTTAGTCAAGCTGATGTATATAGGCACAAACTGAGAAATATCAGAGGAATCTTGGTGACGATTTTTAGTAGTATGGTAATAAGTGGATTAGCAGGAAGTGTAATTATAGAATACATTTTTAATATTCCTGGAATGGGCAGACTCTTGCTAAATAGTGTGCGAGAAAATGATTTAGTTGTGATGATGCCAATAGTTCTCATACTATTTATTTTGAGTTCATTGGTGATGTTGATCAGCGATTTATTATATAAAAAGTATAACCCTCAAATTTCCATTAGCAATGCATAAATTAAAATCATACATATGGATTTTGATTGGGGGCGTAGTTCTCTTGATTTTAGTTGCACCATCGTTTTTATCGCAACCTGCAAGTTATATTGACATAAAGAGTATCGGCGCAGTTGCTCCGGGAGAAAATGGACATATTCTAGGTACAGACACCATAGGCAGAGATGTTTTTGCAGGAATTATTTCAGGTGCTAGAGTAAGTTTGATTATTGCTTTCATCTCTGTCTTAACATCACTTTTCTTAGGATTGATTATCAATTTATTAACGAGTTATTTAGGTAATTCTCGTATTCGAGTGAACGCTTATCAATGTATTGCAATCATTATTTTAGGTTTTATATTTTACTACTATATTTTCATTGCAATTAGTGGTTCGTGGCTATTAAAATTAGTGTTGACAATCATAGGGATTTACTTGTCTTATCTGTTGTTAAGTTTTCTTTCTGATAAAGGAAAGAGTCTATTTTATATACCAATGGATACTATTGGTCAGAAGTCCTATGAGCTATTCAGAGCCGTTCCGAAATTGATTTTGCTCCTTATTTTTATCGGGCTTACGCCCAAAAATAATATCTGGATTATATCCTTGGTTATAGGGGTTTTGTTGTGGCCATTGTTCTACCGTTATATTCGACTAGAGATATTGTCTGAGAAAGGGAAAGATCGTTTTTCCAGCCTTCGCAACCTAGGTTATAGTGATTTAAGAATTATTTTTTCGGACTTTTTACCAACAATGCTGCCTGTCTTAAGTACGCCTTTCATTTTTGCATTTATAGGTGTAATCTTTTTGGAGGCAAACTTAAGCTTCTTAGGATTCGGATTAAGCAATGAAGTTACATGGGGCACACTTTTGGCGGAAGCCAAGAGAGATACATCGGCATGGTGGTTAGTGATCTTCCCTGGTGCTTGTTTATTCATTTTATTTTTCATTCTGAATAGTTGGCTAAAAGAAGAAGAAAGAGAATTTCTATAAGTCTTGTAGATATTAATAATAAGTTGGGTTTTTAAGTGTTATGTATAATGAAAAGGTAAATTAGTCTGATTTGAATTGGACACTACTTTACTCTTTGGTAAAAAAGACTACATTTGTAGTCCGTGAACATTATAATGATATCAAAAATCAAAATTATTAATCATTATGATTTTTTTAGAATTCGAGAAACCAATAGAAAGCTTAAATCAGCAATTACAGAAAATTCAGCAAATTGCAGCTGAAGGAGATATTGATGTAACTGATAAGATAGCTGAGATAGAAAAGAAGATTGTAGAGAAGAGAAAAGAAATTTTCAATGGTCTGAACAGGTGGCAGAGGGTGCAGTTAAGTCGACATCCAGAGCGTCCATATACTTTACATTATATCGAAAAAATATGTAAGAATTTCACCGAATTACATGGTGATAGGAATTTCAAAGACGATAAAGCAATCGTGGGAGGTGTAGGGAAGATCAATGGCCAATCATGCGTGATTATCGGTCACCAAAAAGGAGTAAATACTAAGTTACGTCAATACAGAAACTTTGGGATGGCGAATCCTGAAGGTTACAGAAAAGCGCTTCGATTGATGAAGTTAGCAGAGAGATTCTGCATGCCTGTTATCTGTTTGATTGATACTCCAGGTGCTTATCCAGGATTAGAAGCTGAAGAGAGAGGACAAGCTGAAGCAATAGCTCGTAATCTTTTTGAAATGGCTCAATTACGAACTCCTATTTTATGCTATGTGATTGGTGAAGGAGCTAGTGGAGGTGCATTGGGAATCGGTCTAGGAGACAAAGTATTTATGATGGAAAACACATGGTACTCTGTTATTTCTCCTGAATCATGTTCTTCTATTCTTTGGAAGAATTGGGATCATAAGCAAGAAGCAGCTGAAGCATTAAAGCTAACTGCTGAAGATATGTTATCTCTTGGTCTTGTAGATGAGATCATCAAGGAACCACTAGGTGGAGCTCATACAGATGTAGAGAAAATGGCAAAGACCTTAAGACTACATATCAAAAGAGAGTTAGCCCAACTTTTACCATTAGATAAAGATACATTAATCCAAAATAGAATTGATAAATATTCCAAGATGGGAAGATTCCACGAATTAGCGGAAAAAGAAACTATGGAGGATTATCTAAAAGAAAACGAACCAAGTAAGGAAAGCAAGGCTGAAAAGAAAAAAGAAAGCAAAAGCAAAAAGAAGAAGAAAAAAGAGCCAGCTGAAGTAGAAAATTAAGCAAGTGATGAATTGGTTTAAGGAATTTGTATTTGCTAATAATCTTAAAGCAAGAATACAAAGAAATTTAAAGGATAAAAAGGAGATTAAAAATCTATCGAAGTTCATAGGAATTTTGGTTGATGAATCTGCAATTGATAGTATTGGAAGTCTTGAGAAAGAAATAGCAGAATGGAAAAAGAAAGGCAAAAAAGTTGAAGTTTTTCGATTCAGAGATGAGAAAGAAATTGCCGAAGAAATTTCTGATACTTACTGTAGAAAGCAAATTAATTGGGCTGGAATCCCTAAGGGAGAACACATCGACAGATTCATTGATACAACTTTTGATATCCTAATAACTATTAATCCCGACCAAAAGAAGAGTCTGCAATACATCAATGCTGTTTCAAAAGCAAAATTCAAAATTGGATTAGAAGCTGAAGATCTGCAGTATAATAATTTGATAATCGATTGTAAGCAGTCGAGCCAAGTAAAAACTTCATTCAAAGAAATACAATTAACCCTAGATAAGTTAGCGATTTAATGAGATCACAGGAAACCTATAAGAGATATACGGGAATGGGAGTTGCCATAACTACGCCATTCTCCAACAGTAAAGTCGATTTTCATACATTGGAGCGATTAATTGATCATAAGATTGAAAATGGAACAGACTATATAGTGGCTCTGGGTTCAACTGGTGAGTGTAACTTGCTAAATGAAAAAGAGCAGAAGGAAGTTTTAAAGTTCATCATAGACAAGTCCGATAAGCGAGTGCCAATAGTCGCTGGGAATTTCAGTGAAATATATACGAATGACGTCATTGAGAAGTTTGAAAGATTCGATTTATCAGGAGTAGATTGTTTGATGATTAGTGCACCGGCATATGTAAAGCCACCGCAGCAAGGAATGTATGATCATTACATGAAAATAGCAGAAAAAGCTCCTCTTCCTGTAATGATATATAATGTACCTGGACGAACAAAATCGAATCTAGAATGGGAAACCACTACTAGATTAGCTCATGATTCCAAGGTATTTATTGGGGTAAAAGAAGCAAGTGGTGATTTGATACAGACCATACATATTACAAGAAATAAACCAGAAGATTTCTTTTTAACATCAGGGGATGATGAACTTGCTTTAGCGATGATAGCAAATGGTGGAGAAGGATTAATTTCTGTTATAGGAAATGCATATCCAGCAGAAACTAAGAAGATGATAGATCTTGCTTTAGCAGGAGATTATAAATCTGCTTTAAAAATTCAGCATGAATTTTTCCGAATCTATTTATGGATTTACAAAGAAGGAAATCCAGCAGGAGTTAAAGCTGCACAGGAGATTTTAGGATTTGGAAGTAAGGAAGTAAGATTGCCATTAGCTGCATTAAGTGAGGAAAGTTATACGTTGTTGAAAAAAGAAATGGATCAAATGTAGTGGAGAGATTTTTTTAATACAACCTGAAAAAGAAACATGGAACTATTAGGCCAATGGATAGGAAAATACAAGCATAATTTACCTGAGCTGTCTAATACCAATTCTGTATTAAAATTTCACTAATTTTAAATTTTATTAGCACAATTACTTCGTTAGAAATACTCGCAATAGCTAAGGCTATTTCTGCGTTTTCTGCCTTGTACTTGTACTAATAATTCTTTAAACTAATGTGAAATCCTAAAACAGAATTGGTATGAAACTGGACAATTGAAAGAAATTGAGTTTTATATTGATATACAAAGAGTAGAAGGGAATAAATTTTATGGTTCTGTTGAAGACAATAATGAACACGGAGGAACTCCCAGAATAGGAACAATAGAAGGAATTGTTAAAAAACACAAAATTTCCTTTACTAAACAAATGCCTATTCTAACTTATATACTTCCAGATCTAACTTCACAAACATTTAAAGATAAGAAACATAATCCTATCTATTACGAAGGTTCATTTTCTAAAAATTACATGAGAGTATATGGAAC
>CAZSKA010000152.1:0-9918 GCA_964607315.1 uncultured Saprospiraceae bacterium
TGTCACATGTTGGATTACAACATTATTACAACCTTGAATATGATATTAGATTATTTAAAAGAATGTATATAGATTATGGATTAGGGATAGGATTTCAAACAAATTTCACAAGCGATAACTTTGTTGTTGATGAAGATTTTGAAATTTCTAGAAGAAGACTAAATGCACATATCTATGGTCTTGGCAATATTTTTCTAGGCTTTAGAAAGAAAAATGACATAACACAAAGAAGTACTTTTTGTAGATGGAATCTGTTTTTATTAACTCCTTATAACAATACCATTTTACCATCTCTTCAATTTTCAATAGGAAAAACATTTTGATGCGTATTTTAATCATATTTATATTAACTGCAGTCATTTTTTCTTGTCAGAATAATTCGGGCGATGAAACAGTCGATCTTCTGCATGTTGTAAGAGAAGGTGCAAGTATTCCTGCATATGTGTATGGGAACACCGATAGTGAAACTTTTATAATTATTTTACACGGCGGTCCTGGAGGAAATGGATTCGAATATAAAACTGGATTTCTTTCAGATGAATTAGAACGATTTTATGGCGTTGTGTATACAGACCAGAGAGGTCAAGGCATGAGCCAGTCTACTTCTAATGCTCCTGTGAATTCATTAGAATTAATGACTGAAGATGTTTACGCTTTAGCACTAACTTTAAGAGCAAAATACGGAGATAACATAAATCTCTTTTTAATGGGACATTCATGGGGAGGTTTATTAGGTACTTCGGTGATGGTCAATGAAAATTTCTCTAGAGAATTTAAAGGTTGGATAGAAGTTGCAGGTGCTCATGATTTTCCTGCTGTTTACACTTCGGGTCATTTTATGATTGATTCTATCTGCAACAATATGATTTCACAAGATATTAGCGAAGACATCTACTCAGAATTTCTGGAAAGATTAAGTTCCGTTAATATTAATGAAATTACTCTAGCTAATTTTTCTGTTATAAACGCTTTAGCATTCGAAGTCGAAACACAACTTCTTTTTGATGGAGTTTTACAAATGGGAGCCGCTGAAAATCTAGTTGATCAACTACGATATCAATTTCTTGTAAACAATTACATCACATCAACAACATCTGGAAATACTACAAATGCAGAACTATTTGCTAATGATTTATTTGAAGTAAATCTTACTAGTCAACTAAGTAACATTACTACTCCTACCTTATTAATGTGGGGAGCTTTTGATTTAGTAGTCCCTTTCAAATTAGGAGAAACTGCTTTTCAAGAAATAAATACTGATGACAAAGAATTTATAATTTTTGACCTAAGTGGGCATTCTCCATTTAATAATCAAACAATAGAATTTACAGAAGAAATTATTGATTTCGTAGAAGCTTTTACATAAAATATGAAGGATTTTCCCATTATTCAGATAAGAAAAGAAACAAAAGCAGTTGACCAAAGCTTATTTTTTAATTCTGCCGGTTCTTCCTTGCCTTCTGATGAGTCAATTAGAATTATCAAGGATTACATAGACAATGAAGCATCCATAGGTGGGTATGGTCTAATGGAAAAAGAATACGATAGTTTTCAAGAATTTTACAATCAAGTAGCAATTCTAATCAATGCAAAACCTACTAATATTGCATTTGCTCAATCTGCAACCATAGCATGTTCACAAGCATTATATGCAATAGATTGGAATAAAAATGATGTTATATTAACTAGCAAACTGGAATATGCATCAAATCATCTTTCGCTACTTAGAATAAAGGAAAGGTTTGATATTAAAATCATTCTTGTTGACGTCCAAGATGATGGCTTAATAGATATGAACGCTCTTGAAAAAGAAATGAAAACCCACCATCCAAAGGCTTTAATGCTTACTCACATTCCTACTAATACTGGAGTTATACAGGATGTTTTTATAGCTGGTCAATTATGCAAACAATATAATTGCATATATATCTTGGATGCTTGTCAATCTGTTGGACAAATTGATGTTGATGTCCAGAAAATCAATTGTGATTTTTTATCAGTTACAGGTAGAAAATTCTTAAGAGGTCCTAGAGGTACTGGTTTCTTATATGTTTCAGATGAAATTTTAGAAGATAATAAAGCACCTTTGTGCATTGATTTAGCAGGTGCAGATTGGACGGGGCACAATCAATACAGATTTCACAACAATGCAAAACGCTTCGAAATGTGGGAGAAAAACTACAGCATCCTTTTGGGTTTAACCCAAAGCATCCGAGAGATAAATAAAATTGGAATTAAAAAAGTTGATCTGTATAATAAAGATTTGCAATCATTTTATAGACAAACCTTACAATCAATAGATGGTGTTAACATAGCTGATGAAGGCGATAATACATGCAATATTATTACATGGACTTACAAAGACATTTCTAGATCAAAATCTATAGAATTACTGAATGCATGCAATGTTGTGTATAGTATGGCGATGAAAGAAAGCGCACTTATTGATATGAATCGAAAAGGTATAGATTGGTCTATCCGGTTTTCTCCACACTACTTTAATACAAAGGAAGAAATAGAAGTTTTTCGAAATCGTTTTCTTGATAAATTAAGTTAGAAAACAATTACTTGTTTATGCAATTATCCATCTTTTTAGTTAACTTTCGGCTTAAAGAAAAGATTGATGAATTTAAATAGTATTGCGAGTTTACTTGATAACGCACAGGCAAATCAGCAAGCCGTCGACCAAATAAATCAGACAAGAAATTTAACCTTAGATGAAGCTTATGCAATCCAATCAATCTTGGTTTCAAAAAGGTTAATAAGAGGTCATAAAATCCATGGTGTAAAAATGGGATTCACCAGTAAAGAAAAGATGAAGCAGATGGGAGTTAACGACCTTATATGGGGGGTCTTAACTTCAGATATGCAATATCACAACAACGCTGAAATTAACCTCTCTAGATTTATTCATCCACGAATAGAACCTGAGATTGCATTTCTCTTAAAAAAAGACATTGATGAAGGGTATTCAGAAAAAACAATGAAAGAATACGTGGAAGCTGTATCATCAGCATTAGAGATAATTGATAGTCGATATAGGAATTTCAAATTTAGTTTAGAAGATGTAATTGCTGACAATTGCAGTTCTTCAGCATATATACTTGGAGAATGGCAAGAGGTTAATACCAAGATAGAAGCAATTGCTATGGGACTTTATGAAGATGGAATAGAGATTCGACAAGGGAATAGCAACAACATATTAGACAATCCATGGAATTCATTTCATGAGTCAGTTAGAATATCTGGAATTTATGGACATAAGCATAAAAAAGGAGATGTCGTTCTTGCAGGAGCAGCTACAGCAGCTTATCATATGAAAAAAGGTAGTTCGTATGAATGGAGAGGTGAGAGTTTGCACACGATAAAAGTAATAGCGAAATGATAGAGATTAAAAACTTCATAAATGGTGCATGGCTAGATGCACAATCTGGTAAAAAAATGGATGTTATCGATCCATCTAAAGGAGAGAAATATGCAAATCTCTCGTATAGCAATGGAACAGATGTGAAGTCAGCGATTAATGCCGCTAAAGATGCTTTTCCTATTTGGAAATCGACGCCGCTTGAAAAACGTATAAAATTGATGTTAAAATTGGCTGATCTAATTGATGAAAATGCCGAATCTCTAGTTAAAGCTGAATCTCTAGATAATGGAAAACCTCTAAAACTAGCTCAAAGAGTTGATATTCCTCGAGCATCATCTAATATCAGATTTTTTGCTCAAGCAATGAGTCAATTTCATGGCGAAAGTTTCATGATGGATGATGGCAGTGTGAATTATACTAGTTACGAGCCTTTAGGCGTAGTAACGTGCATATCTCCTTGGAATTTGCCTTTATATCTATTTACATGGAAGATTGCTCCAGCATTAGCTGTAGGAAATACCATAGTTGCTAAGCCTAGTGAAGTTACTCCTTATACAGCATATCTTTTTGGTCAACTTTTTGAAAAAGCGGGTTTCCCCAAAGGTGTTTTAAATATAGTAAACGGCGTAGGAAATGAAGTAGGAGAGGAGTTAGTTAAAAATCCAGATATTAAAGCGGTTTCTTTTACGGGAAGTACCAGAACGGGACAAATAATAAGTCAATCAGTAGCAGGAGAATTTAAAAAAGTCTCCTTAGAAATGGGCGGTAAAAACCCAAATGTAATTTTTGCAGATGCTGATTATGATAAGATGTTAGCGACGACTATTCATTCTTCTTTCAGCAATCAAGGTCAAATATGTTTATGTGGTTCAAGGATACTAGTACAAAAGTCTATTTACGAGAAGTTTCTTCATGATTTTGTTGAAAAGACAAAAAAATTAAAGGTTGGACCGCCTTCTGAACCAGACACTAAAGTGGGAGCAATTGTTAGTAAAGAACATTATAACAAAATCCTGAAACACATCGAAATTGCAAAAGAAGAAGGAGGAATGATTTTATGTGGCGGGCATGCTAAAAAACTTGACGGAGAATATTCTAATGGATATTATATAGAACCAACTGTGATTGTTAACTTAGATCAAAAATGTAGAAGTAATCAAGAAGAAATATTTGGACCTGTAGTAACAGTAGATACTTTTGAGACATTAGATGAAGCAATAGAAAAATCAAATAGCACAGCATATGGTCTTTCTGCAACTGTATGGACAAAAGATACGAATAAAGCAATAAGAGCAAGTAGAGAAATAAAGGCAGGAATTGTGTGGGTAAATTGTTGGTTGAAACGAGATTTACGAACACCATTTGGGGGAGTGAAAAACAGTGGTGTAGGAAGAGAAGGTGGATTTCATGCGCTAAAATTCTTTACAGAAGTTAAAAACACTTGTATTAGTCAATAAAAACAAATGGTATGTCAAAACTATTTCCAGTAATTAATTTTCAAAAATGGATAGATGAAAATCGTCATCTATTGAAACCACCTGTAGGTAATAAAATGGTTTGGCAGGATGGAGATTTTATAGCAATGGTAGTTGGAGGACCTAACTCTAGAAAAGATTACCATATAAATCAAACTCCTGAATTTTTCTATCAAGTAGAAGGAAACATCGTTTTAAAAGTAATTGACGAAGGAGTACATAAAGATATTCATATCAATGAAGGTGACATTTATCTATTACCTCCTGGAATTCCACATTCACCGAGAAGACCTGCAAACACTATAGGACTTGTTATAGAGCAAAAACGTCCAGCAGAAATGAAGGATGGTTTAGTGTGGCATTGCGAAAATTGTGGTGAAAAAGTATATGAAGACACCTTTTCTATGAAAAATATTGAAAATGATTTAAAGGTCATTTTTGATGATTTTTTCGCTTCTGAAGAAAAAAGAAAATGCAGTAACTGCGGAACAATCCTTTCAAAACCCAATTAATGCAATCAACTAACATACGCATTGATGGACACGGTCATTTGTTACCTCATCCTCATGAAATACCAAAATTCATGAAGGAAAAGAAGATATTTTGGGTATGTGATGATGGTAAATATATGTATCAAGGTGATTGGAAACGACCTGTTACAGACGATAGTTTTTTCCTTGAACAAAAGATAGAATGGTTAGAAAAAAATCAAATTAATCACGAGGTTATCTTGAATCTTTCACAACTCTATTGTAACGGAATGGAGAAAGAAATAACCTATGATGTCATTCGTTTCCAAAATGATTTCAATGCATCCATTCAGGCAACCCATGGCAACTTTTTCACCTGTGGCTTTGTGGTACAAGCAAATTACATTGATCTTGCAATTAAAGAAATTGATAGATGTGTGAATGAATTAGGACTTGGTCTTGTCTGCCTTCCAACACATTATTTAGACGACAACAAACAATGGAAAACAATTTACAACGAGGACACCATTCCTCTTTTCCAATATATTGATAACTTAGGCTTAGCTGTAGAAATTCATCCATATGATGGTGAAAAATTCATTAAATTAGAAAATCAATTTTGGAGATTTCATTTAATTTGGATGTGTGCCCAAACCGCTGATGCATATCACTTCTTTAGCAGTTTGAATTTTGCAGACAAATTCCCTAATACAAGAACTTGTTTTGCACATGGAAATCAATATGGACAGATAAATGTAGGAAGAAGAAAACAAGGTTATTATGGAAGACCTGATCTTTTCAAAGATGCTGTCCCTCCTGAACAGAATATTAGAAAACACAATGTATATTTTGATTCTATAGTACATGATGTTTATTCTTTCCGTTTATTAGTGGACAGGCAAACTGCAGAGCAAGTGATTGCTGGAATTGATTCACCATATCCTCTAGGTGAAATGGAATCTACAAAAGATTCATATCCCGGAAAAGTTATTGATGACGCTCTTGCTTTAGGTTTCATTAATGAGGTAGAACATGCAAAAATCTGGAATGAAAATGTTATTGACTGGTTGGTTAAACCTGAAGGAAAAGAAGATTTAATAAATAGAATAACAAATAAAAATTAACTTTTTGAATTATACGTTTGATAATACTAAGGCTTTCGCCCAAAAATTAGACCAGGAAGATCCTTTGAAAGATTTCCAAGCAAAGTTCCATTTCCCCATCCAAAAGAATGGTTCTCCCTATGTATACCTATGTGGAAATTCTTTGGGCTTACAGCCAAAAAATGTAAAAGAAGCACTAGATCAAGAATTAAGTGATTGGTCTGAATATGGAGTGGAAGGACATTTTCATGCAAAGAACCCATGGATGCCTTACCATGAATTTTTAACAGATGCTATGGCAAAGGTGGTTGGAGCTAAGCCACATGAGGTAGTTGTGATGAATACCTTGTCTGTCAATCTTCACTTAATGATGGTAAGTTTCTACAACCCTACAGACAAGAGAAATAAAATAATAATAGAGAAAGATGCTTTTCCTTCAGATAAATTTGCCGTAGAGTCACAAATCAAATTTCATGGTTATGATCCTGATGAATGCCTGATAGAAATAGAGGGTGGTGATGATGAAATAGTGGATGAAGATAATTTGATTAAGCTTATTCATGAGTTAGGAGATGCAGTGGCATTAGTAATGATTGGTAATTCTAACTATTACACTGGTCAAGTTTTTGACATGAAAAGGATAGGAGAGGCTGCACATCAAATAGGAGCAAATGTTGGTTTCGACTGTGCACATGGAGCTGGCAATTTGAACTTAGATCTCCATAATAGTGGAATTGATTTTGCGGTATGGTGTAGTTACAAGTATTTGAATAGTGGACCTGGATCATTGGGTGGAGTATTTGTACATGAAAGACATCATAAAAATAAAGACCTTAAGCGTTTTACAGGTTGGTGGGGACATAACAAACAAACGAGATTCAAAATGCGTGACGCTTTTGATCCTATACCTACAGCTGAAGCGTGGCAATTAAGCAATCCTCCAATACTAAGCATGGCAGCAATTAAAGCCTCTTTAGAGGTATTCATGGAAGCCGGAATGGAAAACCTTTGGGCGAAAGCCCAGAAAATAACCAGTTACTGTGCTTACTTAATTGATTCTATAGGTAATTCAGATATCTCAATTATTACGCCTAAAGAAATCAAAAAACGGGGAAGCCAATTATCAATCCAATTAAAAGGAAAAGATAAAAGCCTTTTTGAAGCTATAAGTACAGAAGGTGTGATAGCAGATTGGCGTGAACCTGATGTTATTAGAATATCACCCGTTCCTTTATACACTTCATATGAAAATGTATATTCATTTTATGAAATTTTAAAAAGAAATTTGAATTGTTAAACAAACAATCTATAGCGATAGTAGGAGCTGGACTTTGTGGTTCACTTCTTGGCATATCTTTATCAAAAAGAGGATTTAAAGTAACAGTCTTTGAGAAAAGACAAGACCCTAGAACAGCCGACATGGAAAGTGGTAGATCCATTAATTTAGCTCTTTCAGATAGAGGATTAATGGCTCTAGATAGAATGGGCATAGGTAAAGAAGCGAGAAAAATCTGCATTCCTATGAAAGGAAGAATGATTCATGACACAGAAGGTAATACAAGATTTTCTCCATATAGTGGAAGAGAAGAAGATTATATAAATTCTATTTCAAGAACTGATTTAAATCGAATTTTAATTGAAGCTCTTGATGAAAGTGAAAACGTAAAAATTCATTTTAACTCTCAAGTTCATACTTTGGGTTTTGAACATAATGAAATAGATCTTGAAGTAAATGGTGTAAGGAAAAAGGAATCTTATGACTTTATTATTGGTGCTGATGGAGCCGGTTCTATAGTCAGAAGAACCATGGATAAGGAGTTAGAAGGTTTTGAAAGCACTTCAGAATTCCTTTCTCACGGATATAAAGAATTAGAGATTCCTCATGACAATGGTGATTATAGAATTCATAGCAATTCATTGCACATCTGGCCAAGGCAAAAATTCATGATAATTGCTTTACCAAATATGGATGGAAGTTTCACAGTTACCATGTTTAATCCCTATGAAACATCTGAAGGTTTCAACGAGTTGGATGAAAAACAGGAAGTTGAAGCTTACTTTGATAAGTATTTCAAAGACTTAAAACCTCTTCTTCCAGAATTACAAGATGATTATAACAATAACCCTGTAGGTAGATTAGGTACGGTAAAATGTTTTCCTTGGCATCATAAAGGCAAAATTCTTTTAATAGGAGATGCAGCACATGCCATAGTTCCATTTTATGGACAAGGAATGAATGCATCATTCGAAGATGTTTTTGTTTTTGATCAACTTCTAGATGCATATAAAGGTGAGGATTTTACTGAGTTTTGCGAGTTATTCCAGACAGCTAGAAAAGAGAATTGCGATGCAATAGCTGATTTGGCACTTGATAATTTCATAGAAATGCAAGATAAAGTAGATGATAAAGCATTTATTCAGAAAAGAAAATTAGAAATGAAGTTAGAGCAAGAGGTGGATGGTTATTATTCGAAATATTCATTAGTAACATTCAGAGAAGACTTGTCTTATAAAGAAGCGATGGAGCAAGGGAGAAAACAAGATGAAATCTTAATTTCCTATTGTTCTCAGGAAGATTACAAGATGCCTGAAAACAAGGAAGAGTTAGACACAGTTTTTAATGATCTAAAAAAGAAGATAAATGGCTAATAACATATACTCAGACAGAGCTAAACCTCTTGGTTCGTATCCACACACAAAGCGTGTAGGAGATTTCATATATATTTCAGGAACAAGTTCAAGAAGAGCTGATAACACTATTGAAGGGTCCGAACGAAATGATGATGGAACTACCACGGGAGATATTTATATTCAAACAAAAGCAGTCATCATCAATATTCGCACCTATTTACAAAAGATAAATTTAGATCTAGATTCTATAATTGATGTCACGAGTTTCCTTATTGACATGAAAGATTTTAAGGAGTATAATAAAGCTTATAGTGAATTTTTCTCAGCGAAATCAGGTCCTACACGAACAACAGTTGCAGTGAGCGAACTTCCTCATCCTGAATTATTGATTGAAATAAAGGCAATAGCTTATGTAGGTGCATAAAAAAAGGACTTCAAGTGAGTAAGAAGTCCTTTGTAATTATGACAAACAAATTAAATTTCGATTTTATACCAAAAGCCTAATATTGATATTGCTTTTCTATACAATCAGAGCTTTTGCATCGCTAAATTAAGACTTTTTTAAGAATTTTCACCCTATTTCAAGAAAATGAATCACTTTAGTTTTAGCTATTCTGATAAACATATGTATATCAATTAGTAACACTAATTTTATTTATTTAATATGATAAAATAAATCCTTTTACATCATGAAAATATTGCTTGAATGGAAATTGATCTAAACATAAATGAATAAATTATTCAATTCCAACAAAGAATAATGTAAAAATCGACTAAAGGTGCTTAAACAATAATTACCTTTGTCCTAATATTTAAGCAATAGAAAAGTAAAATCGCAGATTGATATGGTATTACCATTACAAATTCAAAAT
>CAZSKA010000153.1:0-9804 GCA_964607315.1 uncultured Saprospiraceae bacterium
TACAGGATGTAATAGATTTTCTATTGCATTATGCGGGTTAAGCTTCACATTACATATTACATTTATTTACAAAAAATCTACCTTTTATGCGATTACCTAAGATTGTGCTATTAGCCTTGGCTTTTCCCTTATTCTTTGCTTGCAATAATGCCGCATCCAATAAAACCGAGAAAAATTCGGAAGTAAAAGAGATGGCTAAACCAAGTGAAGACTTAACTAAATTTGGTATCGCTAATAATCCGAATAATGTTTTAGGTGGATTGACTAAAGGAGATAAAGCTCCAGACTTTATCATGAATAGTCAAGACGGAGAGGAAGTAAGCTTAAAAAGCAGTTTAGAAAAAGGTCCAGTATTATTAGTCTTTCTAAGAGCAGAATGGTGTTCATTTTGCGTCAGACATCTTCAAGAATTTGAGGATAATATAAAAGCAATTCACGAAGCTGGAGATGTTCAAGTGATTGCAGTTAGCCCTCAGGAAAAGTCATATATGAAGGAATTTCATGAAGAACACCAATTTTCATATCCCATATTACATGATGTAGACCATTCAGTCATGAAAGATTATAAAGTTTTCTTCCATGTAACTGAGAAGTATAATGATTATATAGAGGGTGCAAAAGGGAAAAGAATAGAGGTGTTTAATGGTAATAAAGAACCTGTAATGCCTGTACCTGCGACCTATCTTATCGACCAAAATCAAATCATCCAATTCGCACATTATGATCCGAATTACAAGAAAAGATCAGATGTAAAACAATTGCTTGAATATTTATAAATTTATAGTTAAAAGCTAAACTAAGATAGCTATAACTTGTTAACTCTTAGTCTTTAATATAAAAAATAAAATCTAGAATATGAAACGATTAAGCATCCTTATCTTCATCACAATGCTCACATGCACTTTCTTATCAGCATCTAATCTCACAGAAGATTTTGTGTTTGGAAATCCAGAAATAGAAAGTATTCATTCAATGACTTTTGGGCCTGAAAGCATATTATTCATTGGTGACAGTGATGCAGCTCAAATAGTAGCTATTGACTTATCTGGTCAAAAGAAAGCCGTTAATGAAAAAATGGCTATTTCAAATATAGAAGAAGAATTGACGAAATTACTAGGTACAACAAGTGATCAAATACAGATTATAGATTTAGCTGTCGACCCTAATAATGAAAACGTATATATTGCAGTTAATCATAGCTCAGGAAAATCTCTACTTTTCCTAGTAAATAATGATTCTTTGGAAGCATTAGAAATCGACCAAGTTAGTTATTCAAAAACCGAAATAAAAAATGCAGTGTCTGTGGAAGAAAAAGACAGACGTGGAAATTCATTGCGTAAATGGGCGATTTCTGATCTTAGATATGCTGATGGAAAAGTAATGGTTAGTGGATTAAGTAATGCCGAATTTTCCTCAACATTCAGAGCAATTTCTTTTCCTTTTAATGAAAATGAAATGCAAAGTTCATTAGAGATATATCATGCAGCTCATGGAAGATATGAGACTAAATCGCCTATTAAAACCTTCATTCCTTTGACAATTAATAATCAACCACAAATTCTAGCAAGCTATACTTGTACTCCTCTTGTAGTTTTCCCAATGGACGAATTAAAAGGCGGAGCTCACACGAAAGGTAGAACCGTTGCTGAATTAGGTAACTGGAACACACCATTGGATATAATAGAAATGGAGAAAGAAGGAAAGCGTTACATCTTGATGGCCAATTCTAATAGAGCTTTGATGAAAATCAAAGTTGAAGATATAGAGAGCTTCGACGATACACTAACAGAAAAAGTAATGGAAAGAGCAGGGACGGCAGGAATAGACTTTATCAATTTACCTTTTGTAAATGTTCAACAATTAGACAAATTGAACGATACTACTTTTGTGATGATTCAACGAGATGCAAACGGTGTACTAGGACTAAAAACAAGTAATAATCGCTGGTTATAATTCAGTAAAATCTTGAGATATCTCTGTTTATGTTTCGTATTGATGATTAATCTTTTGGAAGTTGCCGCGCAGCAGCTTCCAAAGGAATTTGAATGCACATCAGAGTATTTACGGATAGATAAGACTTTGTATGATGAAAACTTCAAAGTAGTTAGAGGACAATATTTAAACTATGAACAAATTAAAGATAAGCATGGAATTATCGGTAAAATTCAAAAGGAGAATTCTCATATAATCTTTAGGCCCCTTGTTCCATTTGATCTAGATACAGATTACACGTTCCTATCAAAATCTCACATCATTCCTTTTCGGTTAGAAAATGAAGCTGATAAACAAAGTCTTCAAGTAACACACATCTTCCCATCAACAGATGAAATTCCAGCAAATATCTTAAAATGGTACATTCTCTTTTCTAAACCTGTAAATCCTATTAAAATATATGACCATATTCAATTTCTAGATGATAATAATAATGTAATAGATCGATCAATATTGAATCTAGGAGCGCCATTATTATCTTCGGATGGAATGTTGTTAACAGTTTGGATAGAGCCAGGAAGGCAAAAACGAGACTTAGGACCAAATCAACATTTAGGAAGCGTTTTTGAGCCATCTAAAAAATATACCTTATTGATTGCTAACACGCTAAAAGACACACAAGGTAATACAATACAAGAATCCTACACGCATAAATTCACAAGCTACCAAGCAGACCGAAAGAAACTTTCCATAGATGACTTTCATCCTATGCCAATACATGCAAATACTCAGCAAACCCTTGAGGTAAAATGTAAGGAACAATTAGATTATGGAAGTTTAATCGATGCTTTCAGTATATATTATGAGAATAAGTTAGTAGACGGAAAAGTCTCTTTTGATTACCAGACCAAAAGCATCAAATTTACACCTTTCTCAATATGGAAAAAGGGCACATATACCCTAATCTTTGAGTCCCAACTCGAAGACCTTGCAGGCAATAACTTCCTTCATTTATTCGACAGACCTGTACAAGAAGATTCCAATACAGCTCCCAAACAATCATTTACAATAAAGTTAGATTGTCAATAACTTAGTATATTTAGTACTTATTAAATATTAATAAGATGAATGAAAAACAAATAGAATACTTTCATAAGCCGCGCTTAATGGATAGGTTAAAGTCTATGTTAATTGACTCATTAGTTATTATTGCATTAATGACAATAATCTCCAAAATTCTCGGCATCTTACAAATTGAATCTGGATTAATAAGAGGTTTATGTCTGGGTTTAATTATTTTGTATGAGCCTATATTAGTTGTATTTGGTGGTACAGTAGGTCAAAAAATCATGGGTTTACGAGTTATTAAAAATTCTACTTACATGGCCAAAAAGAGTTTGCATAATATAAACATAATAGAATCATTAATCCGATATGCAATGAAAATACTATTGGGATGGATATCTCTACTAACAATTCATGGAGACATCTATGGAAGAGCAATTCATGACAAAGTAGGAAATTCAATTATGGCATTTAAATAAATCAAAATGAATACAGCTTCGTTCTCAAAAATTATCACACCATCTCTATTATTACTATACTTTTTCTTCATTTATAGCTCCACACTAATAGGGCAAGGAAACTTACAAATCTCTTATCCTACTGAGAATTATGAAGAAACATTAGATGGAAGATTGATCGTCCTAATTTCTAAAAATGTAGAGACAGAACCAAGATTTCAATTGAGAGATGATGCTAAAACATGCCAGGCATTTGGTATGGATGTAAATGATTGGAAAGCGGGAGAGAATGTTTCATTTGACATGAATTCATTTGGATATCCTATCAGTAGTTTTGATGATTTACCATCGGGTGATTTCTACATCCAGGTATTATTTCATAAGTATGAAATCTTTCACCGAGCTGATGGAAAGACTGTTAAATTACCGATGGATAGAGGCGAAGGACAGAAATGGAATAGAGCACCCGGCAATGTCTATTCTAGTCCACAAAAAATCACTATTGCAAATGGACAGTTTCCATCGATGACAATCAAATTAGATCGAATAATCCCACCTATTGTGGGACCTGAAGACACAAAGTATATAAAACACATAAAGATTAAAAGTAAGTTGTTAAGTGATTTTTGGGGAAGGGATATGTATTTGGGTGCTCATGTTTTATTGCCCGAAGGATGGGATTTACATCCCAAAGTAAAATACCCTCTTGCTATAATGCACGGTCATTTCCCTGGCGATTTTGGGGGATTTCGCACGAGTCCGCCAGATCCTGATATGAAGCCTGATTATAGTGAGCGTTTTGATGTAACAGGATATAATGTAACGGTTCAACAGGAAGCATATGATTTCTATAGGATGTGGACAGGCCCAGATTTCCCACGAGTTATTGCTATTAAAATCCAACACCCAACTCCGTACTATGACGACTCGTATGCAGTCAATAGTGAAGCACAGGGACCTTATGGAGATGCCATTACATATGAACTTATTCCACACATTGAGAAAGAATTTAGAGGAATCGGTGAAGGATGGTCTCGATTCGTATATGGTGGGAGTACAGGAGGTTGGGAGGCATTAGGAGTACAGGTAAAATATCCAACAGAATATGGAATGTGCTTTGCTGCTTGCCCAGATCCTATAGATTTCAGAGCCTATTGCTTAGTTAATATATATGAGGATGAGAATGCGTATTATAAAGAAGGCGCATTTAGAAAAACTTTAGTTGCTGGTCATAGGGATTATCTAGGTAATGTAGATGCAACTTTAAGAGATATGAACTATAGAGAATTAGTTTTAGGTACAAAAGGGCGTTCAGGACAACAATGGGATATATGGGAAGCTACTTTTTCACCAATTAATAAAGAAGGATATCCAAAAAGGATATGGGATCGAAACACAGGAGAAATTGACAAAGAAGTAGCTGCATACTGGAAAGAAAATTATGACCTTACGTATATTTTAAAGCGCGACTGGGCAAAACATGGTAAAGACTGGGAGAACAAAATACATCTGTACTGTGGAGACATGGATAACTATTATTTAAACAATGCAGTTTACTTAGCAGAAGAAATCTTATCTGAAACGACTGCACCTTTTTATAACGGAGAAGTAGATTATGGAGATAGAGCTGAACATTGTTGGAATGGGGATCATGAGAATGGAAACCATATAAGTAGGTTGCGTTATCACCGTATGTTTATCAAAAAATACGTGGAAAAAGTAGAACTCGTAGCTCCAGAAGGAGCTGATTTGACAAGTTGGAGGTATTAATGAAATTCCGTTGAAGTGAATAAAGAAGAAGATAAATTAGACAATCCAGTATGGCATTCATTAAATGAATTGCATCACAAATATTCACTAACTAGCAAAGACACTCGTTTTTACAAGCCTGAATATTGTCCATTTGGAGGATTTACTTCTATGGAGAATATAACTGCACACATAGACAACTATGCAAAATTGACAGACAATTTCTATGTTGTAGGTGACAAACCACATTTCAGTCAAGATATAAACTTAAAGAAAGAATTAGTGTGTTTCCAAATGATACTACATAAACCGATTGAGTTGAAAATCATGGAATCGATAAGAGAGTTGAAAACAGAAAAGCAAAAGAATGACTTATTTCAACTTGTAAACTTAGTTCAACCTGGATACTTCAATAGGATGACATCGGATTTAGGAACATATTGGGGAATATATAAGAATGAAAATTTGATTGCAGTTACTGGCGAGCGAATGAAAATGCATAGATATACAGAAGTTAGTGCTGTAGTTACTCATCCTGAACACACAAGGAAAGGTTATTCTAAACAGCTAATAAGTCATGCTACCTCCTTTATATTCAGAGAAAATAAAACACCTTATTTACATGTGACTGAATCGAATACTGGAGCAATTAATCTGTATGAAAAATTAGGCTTCATTACTCGTAGAAAAATCAGTTTTTGGAATTTTATTAAGAGTTAAAACATGGATAGAATTAAAATACTAATAGCGGGTATAGGAGGTGTAGGAGGATATTTTGGTGGACTATTAGCGAAAGAATATCAAAAGAGCAAAAGTATTGAGATCTATTTTCTTGCAAGAGGAGAAAACTTAGCTAAAATAAAATCTGATGGATTAAAGGTAATTGACGACGAAAAAGCATTCATTGCACATCCAAAGATTGTTTCTGATCAGGTGGAAGATTTCGGTTTAGTTGATTTCGTATTGATATGTACAAAGACATATGACTTAGAGGACATAGCCAAGCAGATTACTCCATGCATTAATAAAGATACAGTTATCGTTCCTCTCCAAAATGGAGTAAACAGTCGGGATATTCTAAAGAAAACATATGATGTAAACCTTATCACACAGGGATGTGTCTATCTTGTTTCCAGAATTAAAAGTCCAGGATTAATAGTAAAAATTGGCAAAGTTGGTTCCTTGTTCTTTGGAATAGATGCATTCACAGATTTTCGATTAAATCAATTACAAAACATACTTCTTAACGCGAAAATAAAATCTGTATTATCGGACAACATAAGTACTGTCGTATGGGATAAATTCATATTCTTATCTTCTATTGCGACTGCGACATCCTATTTCAATTCAAATGTTCACGAAGTATTAAAAGATGAATTCAAACTGCAATCTCTAAATCAATTAATTGATGAAATCACATTATTAGCGGGAAGCAAGAATATAGAAATCAGTAAAAATCAATCTGAACGTATAATTAATATCTTAAGTTCAATGCCAATTGAAACAACGACATCCATGCATTCAGATTTTCAAAATGAAAAAAATAAAACAGAATTAGAAAGTCTTACAGGATATGTTGTAAATGAAGGTCTGCTGAATCACGTAGAACTAGTGATTTTCAAAAAGATGTATACTAAGCTAAAATTGGCACTTAAGTAATTTGGCTTAGTCAATAATCCTAGACCTTTAACTTAAGGAATAGCGATCATTTCATTTAAATGTACCAATTTCAAAAAAAATAACGGAATAAAAAAATTTTGAAAACTAAATATAAAGTTTAATAAAATTTTGAATAATAAAACAATCATATAATTATATTTGAACTTTAACTAATTTTTAATAATTTATATGAAAAAATCACTACTAAACTTCAAACCTTTTCTGACCCTTATTCTATTCTTTTTTGCGTTAGGTGCTTCTGCACAAATAACGGGTGTTGTACTAGATCAATCAGGCGAACCTCTTATAGGAGCTTCGGTGATTGAAAAAGGTACATTTAATGGTACTGTAACAGGAGCTGATGGTTCCTTCAGTTTAAATACCAGCGGTGATAATCCTATTATTATCATCTCGTACATTGGCTATTCTGCCCAAGAAGTAACACCAGATGGAAGTAACTTGACTATTAGTCTTGCTGAAGTTTCCAGCTTAGATGAAGTTGTTGTAACAGGAACAAGAGGAAAACCTAGAACCGTTTTATCTTCACCTGTTCCTATAGACAACATAAACGCAGCAGAGTTGAAAAGAAGTGGTCAAACTTCTTTGGATCAAATTATCAATTACAAAGTTCCATCATATAACAGTCAAAACCAGGCAATATCAGATGCAACTGCGCACATTGATCCATCTGAATTAAGAAACCTTGGACCATCAAGAACATTGGTACTTATAAATGGTAAGAGAAAAAACCAATCTTCTCAAGTTTATCTAAATGATACTCCAGGTAGAGGTGAAGTAGGAACAGATATGAAAAGTATCCCTGCATCCGCTATTGAGCGTGTAGAGGTATTAAGAGATGGAGCAGCTGCACAATATGGTTCTGATGCCATTGCAGGTGTAATTAATGTTATACTTAAGGAAAGAACTGATGGAGAAGTAAATGCAAATATAGGTATTACTTCAGCTGGAGACGGACTAAGCTATGGTTTTGATGTAAACAAAGGATTCAAAATTGGTAAAAATGGATTTATAAACTTAACTGGTGAATATACATATCAAGATATCACTGATAGAGCCGGTGAATTTGCAAACGAAGTTGGAGATCCACTTTTTGGAATTCCACTAGGAACAAGTGATGAATTAGATGCGTATTTCAATGAGTTTCCGGATTTGAATATTACTTATGGTCAGCCAGAAATTTCTAGATTTTCAGGAATGGCGAACTTTGCATTACCATATGGAAAAGGTAAGTTTTATTCAAACTTAGGAGCTACTCAACGTACTGGTACTTCATTCGCATTTTACAGAACAAATTATTGGAGAGATACGGATTATGGTTTATTAACAGATCCTAATGAACCATATATAGGATATCAACCAACATTTGAGTCTGATATTTCTGATGTTACATTCACTGTTGGAAATCAGTATTTATTAGGTTCTTGGAACTCTGATTTAAGTTTCACTTATGGAAATAATAGTATAGATTATACTGTAAACAATTCTTTAAATAGAGCATTAGGAGAAAACAGTCCTACATCTTTTAATCCAGGCGGTTATTCATTTAGCAATGCACTTGTAAACTTGGATTTCTCAAGATCAGTAGGCGCTTTGTCTTTAGCTTTTGGTAGTGAGTTCAGACAAGAATCTTTTGTAGCAAGAGCAGGAGAAGAAGCTTCTTACAGTCCAGCTCCTGGTACAGATTCATTTCCTGGTTTAACTCCAGACAATGCCGTTGATGAGAACAGAAACAACATAGGTGTCTACGGTAATGTTGATTATGATGTAACTAAAGCATTCTTAATTGGAGGAGCAGTGAGATTTGAAAACTATTCAGATTTTGGTAGTAACTTCTCTTGGAAAATAAATAGTAGATATCTTATTGGTGAAGATAAAGGAGCGATCAGAGCATCTGTAAGTACAGGTTTCAGAGCACCTTCTTTACACCAAATATTCTTAAGCAACATTCAGACTACAGCAGGAGCAAATGGTTTGATTCAAGAAGGAACATTCAGCAATGTTGATCCATTAACTAGAGATGTATTAGGAGTTCCACAATTAGGAGCAGAAACTTCATTAAACTTTACAGCTGGTGCAACATTCAAATTAGCTGAGAACATTTCAATAGCAGCAGATTATTATAATATCACAGTAAATGATCGTGTATTATTTTCTGATCAGATTTCTGTAAGTAATTTTGACGGAACTGCATTAGGTGATGCACTTGCAGGAGAGAATGTAGAAGCAATTAAGTTCTTTATAAATGCAGTTGATACGCGTACACAAGGTGTAGATATAGTATTCAATGTTAACAATGTAAATCTAGGTGCGAATCCAGAAAACAGATTAGGTTTAACATTAGCTGCTAACTTCAACAATACAGAATTAGACGGAGAGATTCAAGCTCCGGAGGCTTTTGGCAATGTATCAATTTTTGGCGATTTACCAGCTAATCTACTTACAAGTTCAAGACCAAATTCTAAAGTAACTTTAGGTGTGAATGCTAAGCTTTCTAAATTAAATATCACAGTTAACAATACGCTTTTCGGAAGTGTGGTTTCACCTGTAACTGGACAAGTATTTAGCAGTAAACTAATTACTGATTTGATCTTAGGATATAGCTTTACAGAAAAATTCAGAGCTAATTTGACAATCAATAACCTATTTAACGTATTCCCAGATCGTATTGATGGTGATCTTGATCCATTCGGATGGAGACTACAATACCCTTGGAGAGTATCTCAATTTGGTTTCAATGGAACATTTGCAAAATTTGGGCTTTCTTATGACTTCTAGTCTTTGTAAAAGCATTTGATAGCAAACAAAATAGAAGGGCTGCACGATTTCGTGTAGCCCTTTATTTTTTATCTGTTGGTTAGAATGAGGTAATAGATTTGGAAAGTGAAAAGTCATTCTACAAGGCAGAAATTTATTGCATAAC
>CAZSKA010000154.1:0-9789 GCA_964607315.1 uncultured Saprospiraceae bacterium
TACTGTACACCGATCTCAATTAATGAAATCATTAATTATTCAATTACCAATAATAACTAGTATGTGGTTGGTATTTTTTAGTGGTCGGTACATCTTGTTTAGTAACAAGACCCTACAAAGATAGAAAATGTTCCTTAACACATCAACTTTTTTACCTCTATATCTCCACTTTTACCATCAGCACACTGAATTTAAAAGTAAAATTATACTTTAAAATACTTTTAATTGCCACCCAATTGGGTGGTTTATATATCCTTTCGGACTAGTCTAATACTTTTTTTAAAATCTTATTATCTATTAATCTAACATCTCCTATCCAAACCGCTGTACAAGCAACAATGTAGGAACTATCCTTATAACTGTCAACACTTGTCAATAAGTTCCCATCAACTATCTCAAAATATTCTGGCTTAAATCCATTCTTTTTGAATCTTGCCATTGCATACTCTTCACACTCCTTAGCAGAAGCTGTTTTAAACTTCTTGTATACGTACTTAAGCGTTTTATATATGACACTAGAATTTTCTCTTTCACCTACTGACAAACGAACATTTCTTGAACTCATAGCTAATCCATTTGGTTCTCGCTTAATAGGACATACAACTAATTCCGTATTAATCTCTAATTGGTTCAGCATATGACTTATCAATGTAAATTGCTGAAAATCCTTTTGCCCCATATATAATTGATCAGGTTTAACCAATTCTAATAATCGTTCTACTACCTGTAGTACTCCATCAAAATGGCCCGGTCGAAATGCTCCCTCCAAAAGTTCATCCATTCCCTTTAAGTCAAGATCAGGACCCTTATCCGTCCCTTTTGGATAAACCGTTTCTGTGCTTGGATAAAATAAAACATGACATCCCTCTTCTATCAACATTTTTGAATCCGCCTCTAATGTCTTGGGATATTTGTCTAGATCACTTTTTTCATTGAACTGTGTAGGGTTTACATAGATTGATACTATGGTGATGTCTGATTGCTTATTAGATTTTCTAACCAGACTCATGTGTCCTTCATGAAGTGCTCCTAATGTTGGAACATAACCAACTTTTTTACCTTGATTTCTAAATTTCTGCAAGTAAGATTGCATTTCATTTGGATCTTTAAAAACTTGCATATTATTTACCACTTAGAGTAATACTTTTTAATAACATCAAAGGACATTTTCCCCTGAGGAGTATAGTCACGCTCATTGTAGCCTTCCCCTCCTCTACCGTGAGGAAACCATTTCCATATAAATCCTCCTGCCCAGTAATCCTTTTCACCAAAAACTTGATACAATGCCTCAAAACAATTTGCCTGTGCTTTCTGATTTATCGGTAAACGCTTTACTTTTTTCTCTAATAACCATGTCTTTCCTCCTGAACCGTCAACTGTTAGATATCCATATTCCGTAAATAATATCGGACGTCCTATTTTTCTACTATATGCCGCTAATTCTTGCTCCACAGGTGCCCATTGCTTTACTAAATAATCTACTTCTGGTGTCGCTTTTTCATTAACTGGAAAGTATGCTGATAATCCTACATAATCCAGTTGTTCCCAAAAATTCACCTCCTGATAATTATCCCAGTTTGCCGAATACGTTAACTCTCCACAATAGATTTCTTTAATCTTTGGGATTAATTGCTTGAAAAAATTTGGTCGCGCCTTCTTATGCGCTTTCATCTCGGTCCCTATACAAAACAATTCCACGTCATTGTCTGACGCTAACTGAGCATAAAACAGAATATAATCTGTAAAATTCTTCTCCCATAATTCCCATTCCGCTGCTGTCTCTAAATGATAATCTCCTATCCATCCATCTGGAGACCATATTTGCGGTTTCAACATCACCTTTGCACCATTTTCATGTGCATATGCTATCGTTTTTTCTATCCCTTCTTTTCGCTCTCCCCACCATTGAAACTTCAGGTTATATCGAATATCATTCGAATCAAATCGCACGAAACCGTACGGTACACAACTTATCCAGTCTGCTGCCATTTGATTTACTTCCACCATTGGATCTGACGGAAAAGGTTGTGGCGGAGCTACTAGAGTAACTCCATCAATTATAGTTTTAGCTGTATCATTTTTTTCGATGTGGGTCGGGGCCCAAAAACCGAGTTGTGCTAGGAATAATGCGCTAAGAAAAATGATTGCCTTGCTCATTAATTGTTACTTTTTACTTTCCTCAAATGCGGCCATTCCACAATCCATAAACTCCTTATAATCTTTTACACTTTCATAATATCCTCTCGGATGTCCAAGTATCTCTTCATCAGGAGTCATCATGATATATAATGGCTGTGCATTTTTATTATAATTCACTATCTGGAAATCAGCCCATTTATTACCAATGTTCTTCATTTCCACCTGTCTAGGTATTGAAACTAACTGCTCTGGCAGTTCTTTCTTATCGTCGCAATATAATGATAAAAGAACCCAGTCTTCTCTTAATGCCTTGTATATGTCGTCTTGTATCCAAATCTTATCTTCTGTTTTTCTACAATTGACACAACCATGACCAGTGAAATCTTTGAATATAGGTTTACCCACTCTCTTGGCATAGGCTAATCCTTCATCATATTCTTTAAAACAAGGTATGTTATTTGCACAAAGCGAATAAGATGGGAATTCAGCCTTTATTGCTGGATCTAATGGCGGTGGATCCAACCATAAATTATAACTTGTAGGTGGTACTATTCCACTGAATAAATTCATTCCCTTGTATAAGCCTGTTTTACTGTTTAACATGAATCCCGATGCTAAATACACAACAGTTATTAATGATATACTTGCAAATCCTATTCTAGTAGGCTTCAATTTGTTCAACTTCGAATCATGAGGAAACTTAATAATTCCAAATAAATATAAAGTCATCAATACACCTATTATAATCCATATGATAAGGAAAGGCTCATACTTTAATATATTCCAATGCTTAGTCAAATCAGCTACACTCAAAAACTTAAATGCTAATGCTAATTCTAAAAACCCTAAAACCACTTTCACACTATTCATCCATGAACCAGACCTTGGTAAAGAATTTAACCACGCTGGGAATGCCGCAAATAAACCAAACGGAATCGCTAATGCCATTGAAAATCCTAACATCACTATCGCAGGTCCCAAATAATTTCCGGTAGAAGCTGCTTGAACAATGGCAGACCCAATTATTGGTCCAGTACATGAGAAGGAAACAATCGACAAAGTAAATGCCATAAAAAAGATTCCTAATAATCCTCCTTTATCTGCCATAGCATCACTCTTATTTGACCATGAACTTGGTAAAGTAATCTCATAATATCCAAAAAATGAAAACGCAAATAATACAAAAATGATAAAGAAAAGGGTATTGGCTATCCAGTTAACAGATAAGGCATTTAATGCCTCTGGTCCAAATGAAGCTGTAATAATTAATCCTATAGCAACATAAATAATGATTATTGATGCTCCATAAATTAGCCCATTTACAAATCCACTACGCTTAGTATCCTTTGTGAAAAAGGATACAGTCAGAGGTATCATTGGAAAAACACAAGGTGTAAGCAAAGCCAATAATCCCCCTAGAAATCCAAAAATAAAAGTGAGGAATAAATTCTGGCTTAATTCCTGAGCTGAACCACAATCTCCTAATGGTTCTGATAACGTAGCTTGAATTTTAGAATTTGTCTGATCGATTGGTGTACCTTTTAAAGTTGTAGCTAGATCTACATCATTAAAAGAATAGACAAATTTGTGAGTAGTAGGAAATATACATTGTTTATCATCACATGCTTGAAATTCAACACCCCCAACAATAATAAAATTTTCTTTATCTGTAACTTTAACTTCTTGTTTCATTATAAAATCCTCATCACCTAAGAATTTTATTACATGCATATCAAAAAATAAAGGATCTGGTCCTTCTTTTTTATGCCCAAATTCAGCTGCTGTTCCTATAATCTCTGCTCCAACTATTGAATCATAATTTATAATTGTTGGCAATGGACCTCCCTCCTCTGTAAACTGGGAATAAATATTCCATCCATCTTCGATTTCTGCTGTGAAAATGAGTTGAATTTTATCTTCTCCTAATTCCTCATAACTTGTCTTCCATTTTACCGGCTCTAGAATTTGAGCTTGTACAGAAAAGCCAATTATTGCAATGAAAAAAGCTAAAAACAAACTTAGCTTTCTATGATTTAGTAGTGAATTCATAATAAATTGTATGTACGGCAGAATTGGTCATTATGCCTATTTGATTCTTTTTGTTAGTGCAATTGACAGTGAGTATTATTGCTTACAGCTTATTTCAAAGTTGCAGTAAAATCTATAACTTCAGGAGGCAAACACCTTGCATCATCACAAGTCATAAATTCTACACTTCCTTTCACTGATTTCAAATCACTCTTAGACTTTATTTTTTGAACAAATGTAGCTTTGTTCTTGTATTTCTTTAATTTCATACCAAACATATCATCCATAACCTCCACACTATTTTCAGCTAATTCATCTGTTTTTCCTTCTAAGCTATATGCATCGCTTTCTTCAAAATCAATAGTAGTTGGGATAGGTCCTCCTTCCTCCAAATACTGAGAATAAAGAAACCACTTATACTCTATATCAGCCACTAAAACCACCTCATACTCGTCAGCGCTCTTCTTTACCAATTCAGCACTCCAGCTCACATATTCATTTTGGGCTTGACCCATTACAATAAAAAAAGCAGCAATCGCAAATGTTAATATATACTTCATAATTATAGTTTATACAAAATTAACGCCAAATTTCACACTTCAACCCATACTGGTCCAAGCTTAAAACAACATTAACTTTTAACTCATAAATGTTATACTTTTTGAAAAATGGATGAAAAATATCAAAACCAATGTAACAATATGGAAAAATTCTTCAATAGCTGGCGCCTTAACACGTTCTATTACCATTCCAAATAGTATAGCTGTTGGAATGGCTAATATGATGAAAAAATTAAATAATTGTTCATTTATAAATAAAAAAGTGAACACCGAAAACGCGAGAAAATAATACAATGCATTGATCTTCTTTTGAACCGTTAATTCATTTTTCTTAACTAAACCTCTATAATTTGCTATTACTATTAAATAAAACAATAGATAAATTCCAAGCGGTATTAAGTTCTTGACATTAAACTGGACAATCCATTCATAATAAGCCATATTCAACTCAAATCCAGTAAATAAACTCACCTCTCCTTTAAAGAAATATACCAATCCCCATATAATAAAAAATGGTAAAACAAACCCTACTGAACCATTAATTAGGTCTCTAAACTTAAACCTATTCAGGCTAAACATCACGAGAAGGCATATAGGTATATAGACTATATATGGCGTAAAAAATAAGGAGGCTATTCCGAAATAAAACATGCTATCAAATACCACAATTCCATTCGTTATCTTTTTAGAAAACTTGAATGAGGATAGAATACCTAGCAGCAAGAAAAAATTTGCAATATGAATAGCTGTAAACATTAAAAAACTATCCATCCAACTCACTAAGATGATATAAACCAATCCCGGAATAAGCGATTGTGTTCTGCTTAATCGATGTACAATCACCACTCTATTTATTAAAATAGCCGTAAAAGCGATTACCAAATTGATTGCAATTATGGATAGTATTTTCTGTTCCTCGAAAGCTTGAGAAAAAAATGAATATAGAATTCCAGCAGAAGACATAGCTTCAGGCCCTTCCAATTGTATGAAAGAATATAGCCGTATAATGAATGTATACGGAATCAACATCAGCGCAGTGAAAAAATTATTCTGTCTGAAAAACTGAATCATTCTTTGATTGTTAATTGAATAAGAATCTAGCCTAAAACTAAATTTGCTTATTCACTCGGTAAAAAATTACTTCGCAGTATTATTTTAAAGTTTGAAAGTTTAGCAAAAGTCTGATTTTTATTAATACTTCGGTAATTTCATTAAAACAATTCGACAAATTTAGTGAAATCCCTTGGATATTAATTTATAGACTATATTTGGGCTTCAAAATTAAATCTAATGCCTCAAGAGCTTGATCAAGTTAAAGCGGTTATTGAAGAAGAACTCAAAGTCTTTGATGTCCATTTCAAAGAGGCGATGAAATCTAATGTAGGTCTACTTGATCGTATTACTTATTACATTGCACAAACTAAAGGTAAACAGGTAAGACCCATGTTTGTACTACTTTGTGCAAAGACTGTTTCTGAAGTTACTAATATCACCTATAATTCAGCGTCACTTATAGAGTTACTTCATACGGCATCTCTTGTACATGACGATGTAGTGGACGACTCTAACCAAAGAAGAGGTTTTTTCAGTATTAATGCGCTATGGAAGAATAAAATTTCTGTTTTAGTTGGAGATTTTTTCTTCTCTAAAGGCTTCCTTCTCGCATTAGAGGAAAAGAACTACAAAGGCTTACACATCATTTCTCAAGCAGTGAAAGAATTAAGTGAAGGTGAGATTTTACAAATTGAAAAAGCTCGTAAATTAGATATCGACGAAGAAGTATATTTTGAGATCATTCGACAAAAAACAGCTTCTCTTATTGCTGCAGCATGTAGTGCCGGAGCAGCTTCTGTAACAGAAAATCAAGAAATAATCGATAAGTTTTGGAAGCTTGGTGAACAAATAGGAATTGCTTTCCAAATAAAAGATGATCTGTTCGATTACGGAAGTGACAATATAGGTAAACCTCTTGGTATCGATATCAAAGAACAAAAGATGACTTTGCCGCTCATCTATGTGATGAACAAGTCAAATGCCGCGAAAAAAAGGTGGATAAAATCTATCGTGAAACGCCATAATAACAATAAGAAAAAAGTCAATGAGTTAATTGACTATGTAAAGAAAAATGGCGGAATGGAATATGCCACTGAAAAGATGAATGCATATAAAGAAAAAGCCATTTCTATTCTCAGAGAATTTCAAGACAATGAAGCCCGACGCGCACTTGAAAAGCTCATCTTATTTTCTATTGAAAGAAAAAAATAGTCTAGCCTTCTTTATTCAATTCGTCAAACTTAGCTTGCATTGTAGGATTTCCTCTTGTCAATTTTTTGATTGTTAAATCTTCTGCTTTATTATTCGCCAATCGTAAATTATTAACTGACGACAAAAGACTGTCCTTTGTTTTTTGAAGATGCTTCATCGTTTTGTCGATTTCATCTATCGCAGTCTTAAACTGTCGACTCGCAAGCTCATAATTTTTACCAAATTTGGTTTTGAATTCATTCATCTTATCTTCAAAACCAGTAACATCAATATTCTGACTTTTAATTTGAGCCAACTCCGTTTTGTACTTCATGGAATTCAATGCAGCATTTCTTAAAAACGAAATAATAGGAATAAAGAACTGCGGACGAACAACATACATCTTTTCATAATGGTAAGACACATCTACAATTCCTGTATTATAGAACTCACTTTCCGTTTCTAAAAGCGAGACCAAAACTGCATATTCACACTTTTTGTTTGTTCGATCTTTGTCGAGTTTAGCGAAAAAATCTTCATTCTTTTTCTTTGTAGCAGTTGCATCATTTTCGTTTTTCATCTCGAACATAATAGAAATGATTTCATTTCCCATCGCATCTGTTTCCCGAAAGATAAAATCCCCTTTACTACCCAAACTCGCATCATTATCTTTGCCGAAATAAGCATTAGGAAAAGCTGTCGTACGAATTTTGTTGAATTCCGTTTCACAATGTTGCTCTAGTGTTTCACCAAGCATTTTTGTAGAAAGTTTCAGCTTCAAATCTTTTCTCAGGGCGATTTCTTCGTCCTTCATTCGGATAATATCATCCTTTCCCCTCAGCTGATTCCTAAAACTTTCTGTCAACGATTTCTCTAGTAATTGCTTCTCCGTTTCCTTCCTGCTCAGTTCGTTTGCTAAATCGTCACGTTCCTTTTGGATCTTTTGAACCGATTCTGTGATTTTCAACCTACTTCCTAGTTCTACATTTTTAATCTTTGCCTGTAATTCAAGAATTTCTTGCTCCTTCTTTGAAAGCATTTCGTGAACGGAATTTTTCGTGTTCACCTCTGCCATTTTTATTGCTTGTTCCTTTTCCGAAGCTGCATTTTGGATTTGGGACTTTAGTTTTGCTAATTCTAAGTCTTTTCCTGAGAGCATTTCTTGCATGGAATTCTTTACTCTGGCTTCAGCTAATCTCACTTCGTTTTCCTTCTCATTTCGAGCTAATTGCATACGTTTATCCAGTTCTTGTTGGAAAGAAGCATCGCGTACTTGATTAAGAATGTCAGCATAACTGGATTCATCAATCGTAAAGACTTCTCTGCAATTAGGACATTTTATAGTATTCATTGAATTTGCTTTTATGATTTAAGTGTGTTTGGGTTGGGACCCAAAATTGTTTACCTGCTAATGCTCGGTTTTTGGGTTCCAACCCAAAGATAAGGAATAAGGTATATGTGTTTGCTCAACTAGGATATGAATTACATAATTCTACGAAAGAACAAGTCGAAGAATAAATGGTGGATGAATTCAATGCAGTAGTTGTAATAATATAATAACTTTATTGAATGAAGAAAAAGAGTTTTAATTGGAAATATATCTTGAGAGAAATTGGAATCGTTTCTGCAGGTATCTTAATTGCCTTTGGTATAAATACATTATCCGCTAATATCGCTAATAAAAAAGAGGTTAAAGAATATCGATTGAGTCTCGTAGATGATATTGAAGAAAATTTAAAAAGCATTGATAAAATTTCTAATGCTCAAAAACTAAAAGTTAAAGAGTTAAATACGGTAATAAAATCAGTAGACAATGATGAAATTAATGTGCAACAACTTAGTAACATTTTATTCAGACAGCGTAAAAGTCCCACCTTCTTCCCTATCAGCGGAACTTTTAAGTCTCTAGTCTCACAGGGAAATATTGAAATATTTAATACTGAGGTAAAGAGAGAATTATATAATTTGTACGATACGCATTACGAAAGGACAAGATATAATGGCGTATTATATGATGAAATTTATGTAGAAATTTATGACAAAGAAATTCAAGAAGTATTGAATTTACGGACAAAGAAATTAGAAAGCTTAGATCGTTTAAAATCCGAAGATTTTTTAAAGAAAATCTATCTTATTATTGACGAAGCCGAATCATATCTAAAGCTATTAGACAACAGCAAAATAGAAAGTCAAAAAATGCTTATCATTTTGGATAGGTAACAACTTTTTTATGAATTACTTTACAATTCTACTAACACTTATTTTATGAATAACGAATTCACCGAAAGATTTAAAAAGTTTGACAATTTAAAACTACTCAAGATTCTAGAAACCCCTAAAGATTATAATCCTGAGGCAATTCGAGCAGCAAAAGCAGAATTAGAAAATAGGAATATAAGTGATGAAGAAATCAAAAACATCAAAGACCATTTTCAGGATAAACAGCAAAAAATTGAAAATAGTAAAGCAAACCTAGCTAAAGCTAAGCAAACGCTAACAGCTAAAGGTACAGAGGTAATTGAAACTATACACCCACTACAGAAAAAGCCATATACAGCAGATAGAAAAATTCTTATCATTTGTATTTTATTAAGTTTATCATTAATCTATTTTCTGTTTGCACGAATCCATATTGTATATTACATATTGAGAAATAATATATTGGATTTCAGTACTATTGCTTTTATCTTACCTCTCATAATATTGCCATTAGCCATATACTTTTTCTATAAAAGAAGTAAAATTGGATGGACTATAGTAGCTAGTATTTTTATTTTTTGTTCAGTAAATTTTTTATCTGATTTAATATCAATAATCA
>CAZSKA010000155.1:0-9781 GCA_964607315.1 uncultured Saprospiraceae bacterium
AAAATACAGTATTAATATGAATATACTTAAACTAAAAGAGACCATCTCTTCCGAGATAGTCTCCTTGTTTTTTAATGTCGAATAACGAAAAGCCGATTTAGATAAAAAATACTATAATGGGTAGTTAAAATATATTAATTATCAATCGAATCATCCTCTACCTTTACAGTAGAGAAAAGGGTATTTATCGTTTACCTTTATATTTATCTTTTTATAAATTTCTCTACATATGGATTACCTTCCATATAGATGGTCATGAAGTATGTACCTGTCGTCAAGTTACTCACGTCAATGGAATTATTTCCATCATTTAGAAATGTGTTGATTACAGATTTCCCAAGTTGATCATAAATAACCACTTGACTAGTTTGATTTGCATTAAGGTTGACATTTACAGTTTCTAAAGCAATAGTCGGATAAATATCAATTATTTCATCCTGTATATTCTCTATTATAATCGTATTAGAATATGCAAATTGACCATCGTAATCAACTTGTTTCAATCTATAGTAGTTTGTACCATCAGAAGATGTCTTATCAACAAAATCATAATAGTTAGCGTTGGAAGTAGTTCCATTTCCCAGCACATAATCTATTGCTGTAAAACTTCTTCCATTCTTTGATTTTTCTATTACAAACTTATCATTGTTTAATTCTGAAGCAGTTTGCCATTCTAGAAGATTCCCGTTGTTAATCGCTCTTCCATCAAAATAAGTTATTTCAACAGGTAAAGCTGCTCCTGAAAAATCAGTCATATCCAGTTCTATTCTAAGATCAGATAAATTCCATTGATTTAAATCTAGAACATCTGCTATATTACTAGTTGTTCTATTTCCAGAAAAAGCTACATTACGCACATTAATAGGTGCATCAATCACATGAGTATTAGGAAAATTAGATCTAGGATCAATATTTGAAGCGATAGAACCAATCCAAGTATCTACCATAGATAGAACTGCTCTAAGATTACCTGTTTGGCTGTTATCAACTGTAGCAAAAAGATAGGTCTGTTCATTTCCCAAGGAAATATTTAAAGAACCTGAGACCGTGCCAAGTGCGACATCTGAAGTTCCTTCTATAGACCAACCTCCATCATTTTTTAAGGAGAATACATCTCCTTTATCAAGTACATTGATTGTAGAAAAGCTAACTATTCCTTCACCAGTTGTAAAAGCATTAAGAAAACTATCATATTCATTATCCGTTACATGAAACGTCTCACCAGAAGCAATATCTTCAAGTGCTACAAATAGCATTTCATCTGGTGTTTCTGCATTTTGACCTATGAAAACAAGTTGGGCATTTGCAGTAAATAATAATTGGCTTAATAATAGGGTGTAAAATATTCGCATTATCATATTAAGGTATTTTTTAATATGATATTTGCAACAAGCTTGCCAACTATTTTCAAAAAGGGGTTTCCAAATGTTAAAATTGAAATTTTAACATTTGATGTCATGTTATTTCAACCAATTTGCAGGATTATCTCTAGCAATCAAATCCATGTTCGCAGAGCCTATGGTAGCAAGCAAATCGCAATAGAGTTGTTTTTCACTTTTATGATTACGCACCACAAAGAAATCAGTTCCATAAAGAATCTTCTTCGATAATCTTTCATTATTCAAAAGCATATCATTTAGAAGCGGCATCATTTTGTCAGAATGTAGAATGTATGAAATATCAGAATACACATTTTCATATTGTAGCATCATACTACTTATGATTGTAAACCAATCAGCTTTCTTGAAATATAAATCTGCAGGTTTTGAAAGAAGCTCTTTTCCTGAACGCTGACTTGTAGTAAAGGAAACGCCTTGATCAGGATTTTCTTTCAGCTCAAAACTAAATTCATTCCTATCCAAATTCAAATACTTTTCCCATTGCTCTACCCCACCATAATGTGCAATATTCAAAGCTAATTTGCTGAGTTTATTATTCACCGTCTTATTTCTCTCGTTAAAGTCGAATAGTTCTTTCAGTTTTTGATTAGAAGAATTTTTAATTACTCTATACAAATACCTACTCTCTAATAACACTAGATAATTTAGTGGGTGCGTAAAATTGTTTTGAAGGTCAAAATTATTCCCTGCTTTTGTCATTAAAGGGGAATTTGCTCTTTCGAATACAGGATGTTGATTCCATTCTTTTTTCATTTTCCCTCGCCAAAAGATGGTACCTTCTACACAATGTGTTAAAAGTGGTATATTATTATCTACACAATAATAATATAATGGTAATAGATCTTCATCAAAGGGATAATAACCAAGAGCAGGATATAATTTTATTCCTTTGAAGTTTCCAGTAGAAGGATCATTTGCTTTTTTCTCTAGGTACTTTTTAACCAAGCAATCTTTTAATAGAATCGTTTTTCTCTTTACTCCTTTTTCTTCTTTCTCTTCTATTTCCCAGTCAAAAAACTTCTTGCCTTCCTTTCCACGAATCCTTCTAGGATCAACAAAAAGGAAAGGAATCATCTTTTCATGGTTTTTTAGAGACTTTATAAAAACTTCATTTATTTCTTCGAGTTGATCCAAGTATGACTGCTCAACTTTACCTGCACCCATATATTCCATATCCATAGGCAGAACAACAAAGCGAGCATCTGCCTCACTCATTTTAACTAATTTATCAAAGATTCGCTTCTGTTTTGAATAATTAGCGAATTTCATAATATTAAAATATCTCTTGATAAATGCTATTGACTTATTGCTAGGCAAAAATTTTAAAACAGAAAAAATCTTTTTAGCAAAATTGAATAGAAAAGACCAGGCTTCAGGATATAATATATATATACTAGCTATTATTAGAGCTAAGAAGCTAATATGGTTATTATAAATTAATGCAGGCTGAATTGGAGAATCCACAATTTTATTTAATGCCGTTCTTATCAAAGAATCTCCTTGCTCTACATTAAATGCTGACAAAAGAAACATCCCAGCATTAAATAGTAAACCAAGAGCAAAAACATAATAAAAAATCCTACCTAAAATCCTTGTCTTAAAAAAATTAATCAGACTTGTTCTAAAGTATTTCAATCGCTTTAATTTGATTTCTGCCCAGATAAAAACCTTGAAAAATACCTTTACAACTTTGAGATGTAATAAATAATAGAAAGGCCAAGGCAAAAAGCACTTAGCCAATAATGGAGGAACATTTTTTATAGTAAAAATGTGCGTGTGTGTATTTACAAATGATTTTTTAGCTTTATCCATAGTAGTATAAACTTTATAGCACTATAATATTAAGACATTGAAATATCATAGCAATATAATGAGCAATGCTTTAACACGCATTATGCAATAATACTTCGTAATGCCTGTCCGACAATCAAAACTTTGGAAGTCTGAAGACCTGCAATGCCAAAGAAATAATAACTTTTTGCGAATGAATCATTAGTTGCGATGCCACAGCCTTAGTCTACACTAACTCCTTTGGCTTCACAAGTAATGGTGATTTAGCAAAAGTTGGAGTAGCTTCTATTTCAAAGGCATTTCAGTTCGTAATAGACTTTCTATTTCATAATGCGGGATAAAAGCTACGTGCTATTATATGATATGCAGTATCTAATGAATAATGCTAAAATTTATGCAGTTTAAATAGTAGAATCATCCTGCAAATATGCTTAACACACTTTGGGCTTAAAGCCCAAAAATAAAATTCATAATCTCTATTCTTTCAACTTACGTCTTAAAATTTTACCTACATTAGACTTCGGTAATTCGTCTCTCCACTCTACAGCTTTAGGTATTTTATAGCCAGTCAAACCTTGTCGGCAATGTTGAACAATTTCCTCTTCAGTTAAAGAATTATCTTTTCTTACAACGAAAACTTTTACAACTTCACCTGATTTATCATCTGGAATTCCTATTGCCGCAGCTTCTAAAACTTTAGGGTGAGAAGCTATCACGTCTTCTATTTCATTAGGATAAACATTAAATCCAGAAACAAGAATCATATCTTTTTTCCTGTCAACAATTTTCACAAAGCCATCTGAATCCATTAGACCTATATCTCCCGTACAAAGCCAACCATTTCTTATAGTTTTTGCTGTTTCATCAGGTCGATTATAATACCCTTTCATCACTTGAAAACCCTTCACCTGAATCTCTCCTACTTCTCCTATAGCTAGAGGCTTGTCAGTATCGTCAGCAATCTGAACTGTCGTTCCAGAAACAGGTAAACCAACATAACCAATTCTCGCTTTTCCTTTTTGGATAGGGTTAACACACACAACCGGAGAAGACTCTGTCATACCATAACCTTCTGTCAATTGACATCCTGTTACTCTTTCCCATTCTTCAGCAATTGCACGTTGAACTGCCATTCCTCCTCCAACTGTTACTTTTAGGTGTGAAAGGTCACAAGTTTTGAAATCCTCTTTATTCAATAGTGCATTAAACAAGGTATTAATACCTGTCATTACGTTGATAGGGTGCTTCTTGAATTCCTTGATAACGCTCGGTAAATCTCTAGCATTTGTGACAAGAATAGTTTTTGCACCAATTCCCATCATGGCAAGACAATTCACTGCGAATGCAAAGATGTGATACATTGGTAAAGGTGAAAGTACTACTTCTTTACCATCTTCCAAGTCACCACCTATCCAATATTTTATTTGAAGCATGTTGGCAATCATATTTTGATTTGTCAACATCGCACCTTTAGAAATACCTGTTGTACCACCTGTGTATTGATGAAGAATTACATCATCAGGTTTACTTTCAAATGGTTTTATTTTAAACTTCGCTCCCTGTGATAAGGCATCTTTGAAAGTTACTGTATTGTCGATGTTAAATTTAGGAACCATCTTCTTGACCTTACGAACCATGAAGTTAACTATTGTTCCTTTAACAGTTCCAAGCATTTCGCCGATACTTGTCAAAATCACAGTAGTAATAGAAGTTTCGGCTAATATTTTTTCAAGGTTGCTAGCAAAGTTTTCTACTATAATAATGGCTTTGCAATCTGAATCAGTAAACTGATGTTTCATTTCCCTAGGAGTATACATAGGGTTGGTATTTACAATAATCAGACCAGCTCTTAAGGCTCCAAATATTGCTATAGGATACTGAAGTAAATTCGGCATCATAATGGCAATTTTATCACCTGGATTCAAGCCTCTACTTTGAAGATAAGCTGCAAAATGATTCGAATATTTATCAATTTGACCATAAGTGATAGTCTTATCGAAATTAGAAAATGCAATTTTGTCTTTATACTTTTGGAAACAATCTTCTGCAAAATCCATTAGCGTTGGATATTTGCTAGGATCTATATTTACTGGAATTCCACTCGGATAAGAGTCCAACCATGGTTTCATATCTGCCATATTAAAATAGTTCTATTTTGTGAGTTTTCTCCAAAAAGAAGAAGAAGTTTAAATATATAAAAATATCAACGATACTAAAATCTTGTCAATTAAATATTGATTTTTAATCAATCGCCTGAGTTTATTGTGCGATACTAAACTTCTAAAATATATATACTTTTAAAGTTAAAAAAAACACTTAATAATTAGTTGATTATATATAGGATAACTTCATATAAATAATATAATTTTGCTGCAATTGTAATCAACAAATAAAAATGAAGAAATATAATTTTTTTGCTGGACCAGCTATTTTACCTCAAGAAGTATTAAAAAAGTCAGCCGCAGCTGTAAATAATTTTGCAGAAATGGGCTTGTCAATCTTAGAAATTTCGCACCGTACAGCGCAGTACACAGATGTGATGGATAGAGCCGTTTCAGGTGCTAAAAAATTATTGAATGTTCCTGACACGCATGAAGTGTTATTCCTTACAGGTGGAGCGAGTTCTCAATTTTATATGGCAGCAATGAATCTACTGGATTCCGACCAAACTGCAGGTTACATTAATACAGGAACTTGGTCAAAGAAAGCTATCAAGGAGGCAAAATTATTTGGTAACATCAATGAAATCGCTTCTTCAGCAGATACTAATTTCAATTATATTCCTAAGGGTTATAATATTCCTAACAATCTAAGATACCTTCACTATACAGGAAACAATACGATTTTTGGGACTCAGTTTGCTGATATGCCTGAAACTAATGTTCCTTTGATTTGTGATATGAGTTCTGAGATATTCTCTAAACCTGTTGATGTTTCAAAATACATGATGATATATGCAGGAGCACAAAAGAATATGGGACCTGCTGGTACAACATTAGTTATCATCAATAAAGAAGAACTAGGAAAAGTAAAAAGAGAAATTCCAACGATGCTTGATTACAATACGCACATTGCTAAAAATTCTTCTTTTAATACACCACCAGTATTTCCTATTTATGTTTCTATGCTAACTATGGAATGGGTTGTTGCTCAAGGTGGAGTGGAATCAATGGCAAAAAAGAATGAAGATAAAGCTGCTATTTTATACAATGAAATAGATAGAAATCCACTATTCAAAGGAACTGTAGCTAAAGAAGATCGTTCACTTATGAATATTTGTTTCTTATTAAAAGACAGTAGTAAGGATCAAGAATTTATGGATATGGCGACTGAAGCGGGATGTATGGGTATCAAAGGTCACCGCTCTGTTGGTGGATTTAGAGCTTCTACTTACAATGCAATGAGTGTGGAAGGGATAGAAGTTTTAGCCGGAGTAATGAAGCGTTTCGAAGAAAAATATGGCTAATTACATTGACACAAGTCATATAGTAGAGGGGGTAGAAATCCCCCTCAGAATTCATACAGAAAGAAGAAATAACGTACGGATTGCCACTGGAAAAAGTAGAGTCAATCTTAGATTACCAAGTTTTTTAAGAAAAAAAGAGATTGAAAAATATCTAACTTGGGCAAAAGACTGGATGGAAAAGCAATACAAAGAAGATGAAGCTTTCCAATCTATGTATACCCCTAAAATCTATGAATCAGGAGATCTATTTTCTATGAGAGGCGAAGATTTTACCCTTTCTATTATTACTGAAGATCGTCAATCCCATACAGCAAAAATCAAAGGTAAAATCATAGAAGTGAAACTCAGTATTCACGATACGGAACAACACACCCAAAAGGCAATTAAACATCTATTAAGTAGAGTTTTATCCCATCGATATCTACCCGATATCACTAAGAGAGTTCATCAATTGAACAATGAGTTTTTCGGTAAAGAAATCAAAAATGTCAAACTAAAATACACGACTAGTAACTGGGGAAGTTGTTCTTCTACTGGAAACATTAATCTATCCTCTCGCCTATTATTTGCCCCTCAAGAAGTTCTTGATTATGTCATTATTCATGAGTTAGCTCATACCTACGAAATGAACCATAGTTCCCGATTTTGGGATCTCGTTCGTAAAGCGATGCCTGATTATAAGGATAAGGAAAAATGGTTGAAGGTGAATAGAGCAATGTGTGATTTTTAGTATCTTGTCAACATGTTCCCAAATCTATCATACATATCAAATTATTTTTTTGGCACTCCAGTTGATAATAGTTTAGCTGTTGTTCAGACATTTGGTCTTTTCCTCATTTTAGCTTTTGTCTTCGCTTATTTCATGTTTTATAGTGAATTGAAATGGAGGCAAAATGAAGGAATTTTGAGCGGTGTAAAAGCTTTGGGCTCGAGCCCAAAAAAAGAAATACCGCGTTATATTTTGATACTTAACTTCCTATTCGGATTCATTATAGGTTCAAAATTATTATTGCTTGTTAATAGAAGTTCAAGTGATAAAATCTCTGATCTTTTACTGAGTTTAGATGGCAATTTAATAGGCGGAATACTGGGTGCAGTATTATTAGGAGGAGGAGGGTTATATGCGCATTTAAGTCAAAAAGAAAATAATAAAAAGGAAATAGAATTTCCAACTGATTATGCGATTGAATTGACCATAATGTGTGCAATTGCAGGGATTGCAGGGGCTAAGATTTTTGCCGTAGCTGAAAATTTAGAAGCCTTTTATGCAGCACCACTAAAAACGCTTTTTTCAGGGAGTGGTCTTACTATTTACGGAGGTTTAATCACCGCCTTTTTTGTAGGATATCTCTACATGAAGAGAAAAGGTTTTCAAGTATTACCTATTATGGATGCATTAGCTCCCGCCCTTTTAGTCGGTTATATGTTAGGTAGATTTGGTTGTCATTTTTCAGGTGATGGAGATTGGGGTAAAGTAAATACAATAGAAAAGACATGGAGTTTTATTCCCGATTGGCTCTGGTCGTATAGATATCCTCATAATGTGGTGAATAGCGCAAGAGAATCAATACTGATGGAAGATTGTGGAGGATTGATTAGTGCTACAGGAAATTCCCCTATTTATTGTAGGATTCTACCAGAAGGTGTTTTTCCTACACCTTTGTATGAAATCCTAATCTGTGGTTTAATCCTAATACTTATATTATCAATTAAGAAAAGAGTAAAAACAGTAGGCTTAATTTTCTTCATCTATCTATTCTTAACTGGCATCGAAAGATTTCTGATAGAATTTGTGCGGGTAAATGAACGTTATGATTTATTGGGCCTTGGATGGTCATTTTCACAATGGATTGCCATTATTCTCACTTTAATAGGCTTCTTTTTTTGTATTTATTTCTGGAAGAAAAAGACGGATAATTCAGAAGTTTCAATATAAGATTTGTTGGATTTTCATACCTTAGGAGCCAATTTTATATTAAACAAACTGTATATGAAAATTAAATTATCACAAATCCTAGGTTCCCTTTTAATTCTTTCCACAATGGTAGCCTGTAAGGAATCTCCAAAAGAGATGGTCAAAGAGGAAAGCAAAAAAACTATTTATCCTAGTGATGTTATTCCGTTTTTCCAACACTTTAATTTGATACTAGGAGATGGTTCGAATTCAGGAAATGCTAAAGGAAAAGAATATCCACAATTTTTCTATGCGAATTCTGAAAATGATGAAAACTGGGTAGTATATAAAACACCTAATTCAGGAAACACACATGGCACTTCAAATAATACAAGAACAGAATTAGCGCAGGTAAAAAAATGGTCTCCTATGATGGATGCAAAACTAAAAACTACCTGTAAAGTAATGAATGTTTCAAAAACTGGAGATGCTAGAGTTGCCGCTTCTTATTCAGTAGTAATAGGTCAAATTCACAGTGCAGATGGACACGAAAATGAGCCACTCAAAATATTTTATAAGAAGTTTCCGGGACATGAAAAAGGATCTGTTTTTTGGAATTATGAAATAAATACAGCTGGAGATGACAACGCAGGTAGATGGGATTTCTCTACTGCAGTATGGGGATATGATTTTTCAGAAGTAGGGCCAGCACCTGATCAATATTTACCAGAGCCGACAGACGGAATAGCATTAGGTGAGGAAATCAATTATTCTATTGAGGTGAAAGAAGGACTGATGACATTAATTTTTACTGCTGATGGACATGAAACGAAGAAATTCACTAAGAATTTAATTCAATCGGACTATTCAGAAAAAGCAGACATGCCAGAGCAGACTAAAAATTTATTTGTACCAATAGGACAAGATGGCGTGGAAAGAGCAAATGCTTATGCAGACGAATTTCTATTTTTCAAGCAAGGATGTTATAATCAAACGAATGGCAAATCGCCTAAGGTAAATATGAATTGGTGTTCTGGAGCGGAGACACATGGTGGCGATATTCCTAAGCAGTATGCAGATGGGAATTATGCGGAAGTATGGTTTAAAGATGCAAAACTAATGATAAGTCCAGATGCTATTTCTAACGAAGGTTATTTCTTGAAAAATGATTAAAATAACGTGAATAATGGATAAGGAATAAAATCAGTTGGCAGAGATACATTCATATAC
>CAZSKA010000156.1:0-9560 GCA_964607315.1 uncultured Saprospiraceae bacterium
ATTGTATTATATGAGTATGGAAAATATTTTGAATATTAATTTTCTAAGTTTGAGTTAAAAAAGGCATGCATAGCTGTGCTAGGGCAAGGCTTTTTAAAGTAAAAATTAGGGAATCAATTAGAAAGACTAGCTAGTTATGTAGTATAATTTGTATAAAACCATAGAAATCTTGTAAACATTATTAAATGTAAGTTTATCTAATTACTTATAAATGAAAACAAAACTTCTTTTAGCGCTTCTATTTTCAATAGTTGTTTTTGGGCTTAAAGCCCAAAAAAGAGAAGTGAAAATATTGGATTGCAATAGATTAGAATATCAATTAGAAAAGATAATAACCTATAATTCTCTTATAGTTAATGAGGAATATTACATAAAATTCCCCCACTATGAAATATTAGAACAGAATACAGAATCTCTCTTATCTTCAAAAGATGTAAAAAACGTCTATTGGTATAATTCTGATTTATATTTTACAGCAAAAACTGATAAAGTTCATTTTAGTTATCCAGGCATTACTTCCAGTAAGAATGTAATTAATTGCTCTAGTTTTTATATAGCTCCAGCTAGTTCTTTGAAAATGGATGGCATTCAAACTGAAAATGGTTTTGATATTGTCGATTTAATATCTCAAGATCTACTTGGAGATCTCTGTATAAGTGTTTCGAACGTTGATGGCCCTAGTAATTCTAACGGTTTTGGAGTATTTACGAATGGAATGTCTTATATAGGGATAGATGAAGGAATTGTATTATTAACAGGGAATATTAGCTCAGCTGAAGGTCCTAATACTGCCAACCCGGCTAGTGATGGTGGACAATCAGATGGTGCAGATCCTGATTTATCTCAGTTAATTGGAAGTGTACAAAGAGATGTAGTGAAAGTTGAGTTTGATTTTGTACCTGATGAGGATAAAATATCATTTGATTACGTTTTTGCTTCAGAAGAATATTGTGACTATGTAAATTCATCATTTAATGATGTTTTTGGTTTTTTCATAAGTGGGCCTGGTATATCTGGACCTTTTCAAAATGGAGCTGAAAATATAGCTGTTGTTCCTGGCACTACAAATCCTGTTACAATTAATAATATAAATTGGACTGCTACACCTGATTTATATAACACAAATGAAGTTCAAACATTTTCGGGTGGCTGCACTAATGATGAATTAAATGCTCCTACTCCTTTTGTTGACCTTTTTGGATTGGATGGCTTTACGAATGTTTTAAGAGCAGAAGCTGATGTTATCCCATGTGAAACATACCATATTAAATTAGTAATAGCAGATATCGTAGATGGATTATTTGATTCCGGTATATTTTTAGGTCAAAATAGTTTTATTTCAGGCGACATTAATACTACTGTAAATCTTCAATCAGGTTCTGTTGATGGTGATGATGAGGCCGAAGAAGGATGCGAAAATGCATTTATTGCTTTTAACATCGATCCTCCGATTCAAGATATAACTTTTACTCTTGATGTCCAATCTTCTAGCACTGCAACTGCCGGAGTTGATTATGAAACTATTCCAACTACGTATACTGTTCCATTAGGTGTTGAATTTGATACTTTATGGATTGATGTTTTTGGAGATGCATTAGTAGAGGGTATTGAAACTATTGATATTTTAGTTACTGGCGTATGTGGATGTGAAGATCCACTCGTTACCATTCTTATAGAGGATCCTCCATTTTACGAAATGGATGTTGTATTATGTGATGGTGAGTTCCTGACAACTTCAGAAGGTCAATTTGACGTTCCTGGACAATATTATTCCGTCGTAGAAACACCAGGTGAATGTGATAGTTTATTCCTCATAGACCTTAGCTTCAATCCTATCCCAGTCTATGATACAACTATTTATAGATGTACATTAGAACCTTTAGAATTCTTAGGTGAAACATTTATGTTTGCTCCTGATTTTAAACAAATAACTCTAGAAGCTGCAAGTATTCAAGGATGTGATAGTATTATAAATGTAAATTTTCAATGGGCTAACCCTGATTTACTCATCGCTACAAGTAATGATTTCAGCTGTACAGATACTATCATTGATCTGTTCATACTAAATAACCCAATCCCTCCGAATATAGATTCTTTACTTTGGGTTACGCCTAATTTAGATACAATACAATCTGATATTCTTCAGGCAGATAGCCCTGGAACTTATCAATTGTTATCATTTATATTTTTAGAAGACAGAGTTTGTCCAAACTTTTTTCCTAATGAAATAGATCTTGAACCAAGTGATGATTTTCCAATTATTGAAGAATTAGAGGATATAATTGTATTCTGTAATTCGAATATTCCAGAAATACTTCCAACCATTCAAAATTCTGACAGTTTAGGTATTTTGGATTATCATTGGATATTACCAGATGGAACTATTGAAGAGTCCTTAGAAATCACTCCAACCATAGAAGGTGATTATACTTTTGTTGCAATCAACCTAGATGGAAATTGCGAATCTGAACAAAGCTTTAATTTTGGATCAACCGATACCATCCCAAACATTGATGTATTCCATGATGGAATTGGTTGTAGTGTACCATCGGTAACTATGAATAGTATTGTTGATATTCCAGGTGGAATATATACTTGGACTGGACCGAATGGATTTATGTCAAATGAAGAAAATCCTGAAGTCTCTGTAACAGGAGAATATACCTTAGTTTATTCAATTTCTCCTGATTGTGTAAATAGTACTTCGACATTTCTTTCAAATAATGATTCTATACCAGTGTTAACTGCTATAGGAGACACAATCATTTGTCAACAAGGAACAGGACAATTAACTTTTCAAGCAGATACTATTGAATCTTTCTTTTGGACAGGACCGAATAATTTCATGTCACAAGATAGTTTTCCTGAAGTTCTTGAAGAAGGAATTTATACTATTCAAGTAAATGCATTTAATGGTTGTATTAATCAATTTGATGTTAATTTAACTCATATTGAAATTGTTCCAGAATTAACAACTCTTAATGATACAATCAATTGCAATAATTTGTTTATAAACCTAAATGCAGCTACTGATATTGAAAATTCTGTAAATTGGTCAGGACCTAATAACTTTAGTGCGACAGATCTAAATCCTACTGTCACTATCCCAGGAGTTTATACAATAGAAGTAACAAATGAAGAAGGATGCAAGCTAACCGAAGATGTTTTGATTGAAATAGATACTATTTCACCATCTATAGATATTGAAGGCGATTCCATTTTGAATTGTTTAACTAATGAGGTAGAAATCACTCTACATTCGCAGGTGAATTTGGATGAAATCATATGGTCTGGTCCAAATAGTTTTACATCGAATTCGACTATGCTTCAATTGAATGAAGCTGGAGCCTATAATGTAAATGTAGTTGGTAAAAATGGTTGTATTTCTTCTCAAGAATATATAATACAGATTGATACATTAAGTCCAGCCTTTATTCCGATAAATGATACTATTGATTGTAATAGTGGTGAAGCTACACTTACTTTAGATTTAGCTAATTCAGATTTTGAAGTAGCATGGTATGATATTGACAATACTTTATTAGATAATACAACAAATGAATTAATAGTAGATATAGAAGGTGTATATAATGTTATTGTAACAAATCCTAATAACTTTTGTACTTCAGAATCTACAATTCAAGCATTTGAAAATATACTTAGTCCTTCTTTAGAATTAAATGGAGAAATTCTTACTTGTGAAGATAAGATTTTTCATATTTTTTCTAACTCTAACATTGACAATCTAACTTATACTTGGACAGGGCCAAATGGATTTACAAGTGACGAACAAAATCCTGAAATAACTGAAGGAGGGACGTATTTGTTGCAAGTAATTTCTCAAGATGATTGTATAACAAATGGTCAAATAGAAGTATTTACTGATCTAGTCAAACCTCAAATAGAAACAAAAAATGACACCATTAACTGTTTAATTAATGAGGTTACCTTAGCATTATCTACAACTAATGACGATGTAGAATTTAATTGGTCTAAGGATGGTGATTTTTACAGTAATGAACAATCGCCTATTGCGACTGAAGGAGGAGTATATCAAGTTATTGTCACATCTTCAAATTTCTGCGATACATCCTCTTTTATTGAGATAACAGTTGATACGAGTGTATTATTAATTGATGGTGTAGTCTCCAATATATTAGATTGTACTAATGAAAATGCTAGTATTTCAATAAATACTGACTATCCAGAAAACACCTCTTTTCAGTGGACAAGTGATAATTTTAGTGACGATTCTCAATCAATTATAGTACAAAATGCTGGTACTTATAACTTAATAGTAACTGCTGAAAATGGATGTACTAAATCTGAAGAATTTATTGTTGAAGATGATTTCTCAGTAATTAATATCAATGCAGAAAATGGACTCATAAATTGTTTTAATCCAACGTATATTATACTCACAGATTTGAGTTCAAACTTATATGAGACTGTACAATGGCAGGGACCTGAATCTTTTTCTAGTAATGAAATTTCTCCTGAAGTAACACAAGGGGGAGAATATGTTATTACTGTTATAGGAAATAATGGTTGTAGTAATACTCTTAATATTGAGGTAGAAAGTGATTTTGATGAACCAATAGTACTCTTAAATGAGGGGCAGTTAGCATGTAATCAAACTTCAGTAGAAATAGGCAATGAATTAGATGCAGATTATATATATGAATGGAGTTCAACTGCACAAGATGTATCAAATGAAAGCAGTCCATTTATTCAAATCATGTCAGCTGGATCATACGATGTAACTGTTACTGATACGCAAAATGGTTGTACTTCTGAAAGCACAACTAGTGTTGTAGAGTTGCCAGAAATTTCTGGGTTTAATTTTGAAACAGATAATCCAGATTGTTTTAATCCATTTGGCAACATAGAAATTACAGATGTATTTGGAGGAACGGCACCTTTGGAATATTCAATTGATGGTGGTCAAACATTTCAGTTGGAACCAGTTTTCACAGACCTTAATGCGAGTACATATAATCTAATAGTAAGAGATCCATATGAGTGTTCATTCAAAGATTCAGCTGTTATTATTTCATTACAAGATTTTGACTTATTAGCAAACGGCCCTTTTGAAATAATAGCAGGTAATACTCAACAGCTTAATGTTATAACAGGCTTGCCAGAACAAGATATTGTATCTATTAGTTGGACTCCAGATGAAAATTTATCCTGTACCTCTTGTTTGAATCCTATTTCATCAACATTAAAAGATATTGAATACACAGTAACCGTTATTGATAAAGATGGATGTATTTATGAAACTAAAATCCAAATTAGAGTTATAGAGTCACCTTATTATATTCCTAATGTCTTCACACCTAATGGAGATGGACAAAATGAATATTTTAGCATTTTTGGTGATCTAGAGAAAATACAAAACGTTAACGAATTCAGCATATATGACAGATGGGGAGAGAAGGTTTTTACGACTGAAGATGTATTAGCAACTGATGAGTCAATGAAATGGTTTGGGGAGTTTAATGGCCAACCAGCTAAAGCTGGAGTTTATGCTTATTATATAGAATATGTTTCTATAACAGGAGAAATAGTCAATGAAACAGGAGACGTAACAATTCTTAGATAATTTCAAATGTTAAAACCTCCCATCTATAAAATAAAGGCCTATAAATTAATACAGGACGAATCTACTTTTTCCACAGAAAAGGAAGATTTTATAAGTGAAGAAAGTGCATTACAAATTAGCCTTAAAAAAGGATTGAACTCCTCATTATCTCAGAATTTTGTTATTAGTATGAGAACACCAGGAAATGACATTGAATTCACTTATGGTTTCTTGTTCACCGAAGGTATAATTCAATCAAAAGATGACATAGAGGAAATTAATACAGAGGAAAACAAGATAATTGTTAGCCTATCTCAAGGTAACTCTTATCAATTAAATTCAATAGATAGAAACTTTTTCACATCTAGTAGTTGTGGCGTATGCTCTAAAACAAATCTCAGTGATATCGACCTGGAAACTAATTACCTCCCCTATCATAGTACGTTGAAAATAGAATCCAAGAAATTATTTGGAATTCAGGAAAAAATATTTGACAAAGAAGGTCTTTTTGAATTGACAGGTGGGATTCATTCTGCCGTTCTATTAGATATGGATTTGAATATTCTAGAGAGAATGGAAGATGTAGGTAGGCATAATGCACTCGACAAGTTAATTGGATTATTTCTAATGAAAGACAACTTTCCACTATCAAATCATATTGTATTGTTAAGTGGTAGAGTTAGCTTTGAGCTTGTTCAAAAAACATCTAAAGCTGGTATACCAATAATAATTGCAAAAGGAGCTCCTACTAGTTTAGCTATTGATGAGGCTTACGCCCAAAATATTTCACTCATAGGATTCTGCAAAGACAGAAGCTACAACCTTTATTGTGGCTTTGACCGAATAATTGAATAAAAAAACAAAATGCATAGAGCGCCCGAATCAAGCAAGGACACAGTGTTTCAAGAAGCAAAAGATAAAGCTGTAGGATTACCTGCAGTTTTTGAATCATTGAAACAAATGAAAAGGTATATGGATATGCCAAAGGCATTAAAAGCCAGCCTTAAAATGAATCAAAAAGGAGGCTTTGACTGTCCAGGTTGTGCTTGGCCAGATCCAGACGATGAAAGATCATCTATTGCGGAATATTGTGAAAATGGTATTAAAGCAATGGTAGAAGAAGCTACAAAAACTAAGGCTGATCCTACGTTTTGGGAAAAACACAGTGTAGAAGAGTTAGCAAAATGGTCTGATTTTGAGCTAGGAAAAAGTGGAAGAATAACAGAACCAATGTACCTAAAGGAAGGAGCATCCCACTATACTCAGATATCTTGGGACGAAGCCTTTGGGCATATAGCCCAAAAATTAAACAAACTAGATTCTCCTAATGATGCTATATTCTATACGTCAGGTAGAACTAGTAATGAAGCTGCATTCTTATATGGTGCTTTTGTAAGAGCTTTTGGTACGAACAATCTGCCTGACTGCTCGAACATGTGCCATGAATCCTCAGGAACTGCTCTATCAAAAACAGTAGGAATAGGAAAAGGATCAGTTAAATTAGACGATTTACATAAAGCAGAATTGATTATAGTAATGGGGCAAAATCCAGGAACTAATCATCCAAGAATGCTTAATGCTTTAGAAAAATGCAAGGAAAATGGAGGTAAAATTGTAAGTATTAACCCTTTGAAAGAAGCTGGATTAATGCATTATATAAATCCTCAAAAACCAAAACGAATACTCACTGGTGGCTTAAGCCTGTCAGATCTATATTTACAAGTTAAAATAAACGGAGATCTTGCTTTACTGAAACTTGTAATGCACAAACTGTTGATCAAGGAAAATAAGGGAGAAAAAGTATTTGATCATGATTTTATTAAAAAATATACCACTGGATACAATGATTTAAAAAAGCATCTAGAAATAACAGATGTAGAAACATGTCTTGAAATATGTGGAATCGATGAAGCAGAGGTAGATTCATTAGTTGATTTAATCGCGAATAACAGTAAGATTATCATTTGCTGGGCGATGGGAATTACTCAACATGTTAATGGAGTTGCAACAATTCAAGAAATTGTAAACTTACTCCTTCTAAAAGGTAGTATTGGAAGAGAAGGAGCTGGTACTTGTCCAGTTAGAGGACATAGTAATGTGCAAGGTGACAGAACGATGGGAATATGGGAGAAAATGGGAGATGTATTTCACGACAAACTTGGTAAAGCGTTTGGTTTTACCAGTCCTAGGGAACATGGTTATGATGTTGTTGATAGTATAAAAGCAATGGCAGATGGTAAAACTAAAGTCTTCTTTGCCATGGGAGGGAATTTCTTATCCGCATCACCTGATACGGATTTAGTTGCGAAGGGATTTAAAGCATGTGACTTAACTGTCCATGTATCAACTAAGCCGAATAGATCTCATCTTGTTACAGGAAAGGAGGCTTTAATTTTACCTTGTAGAGGCAGAACAGAAATAGATGAACAAAAATCAGGATATCAATTTGTGTCTGTTGAGAATAGTATGGGTAAAGTTACATCTTCAAAAGGTGTATTGCCTCCTGTAAGTGAATCTTTAAAAAGTGAAGTGGATATAGTTGCGCATATGGCTTTTCATGTATTTAATGATAAATCATGGTTAGCGTATTCAGCTAATTACGATTTAATACGAGACAAAATAGCAGTAGTTATTCCAGGATTTGATGATTACAACAAGCGAATTAGAGATGATAATGGTTTTTATCTACCTAATCCTGCAAGAAATAGATCATTTACCTCAAGTGGAAAAGCGATTTTCACAACAAATAAATTAGAGAAACTTAAAGCAAATGGCAAATTTATACTAACAACAGTTAGGGCGCATGATCAATATAATACAACCATATATGGCTTAGACGATCGCTATAGAGGGATTAAAAATGGAAGAAAAATAATTCTTATGAATATGAGTGATATGGAAGAGTTAGGTCTTCAACAATATGAAAAAGTAGATGTGTGTAGCGAGTATGATAATAAAAAAAGAACTATATATAATTTTAAGGCTATTCCATATAATATTCCTAAAGGTAACATTGCTGCTTATTTCCCAGAAGCAAATCCTTTAGTCCCTATTAGTCTTGTTGCTAAGGAAAGTAATACACCCGTAAGTAAAAGTATTTTTGTTAATATAGTTAAAACGTCAGTTTAGCAATATTCACATTAAGTTAGAATCGTATACCTTTACCTTAAAATTGAGATTTTGAAATATAAAATATTAATAATATTAGCCGTTGTTTTAATCTTTTCTTGCAAAAGTAATGAGGTTAAAGATGAAAAAGATCCTCTTCTTACAGAACTCGGTGGTGAAAATTATGCAGAATATTTACGTACACCTGTAAATGCAGACGGAAGTCTTGATAGTACTCAGATGCCTCGAATTACTTTTAATGAAGATATTCACGACTTTGGAACTTTAGGTCAAAATGATAAAAGGGAACATACTTTCACGTTCAAAAACACTTCAGATCATAATCTGTATGTAATGAATGTAAAGACAAGCTGTGGATGTACTGTGGCTTCTTACAGTGAAGAAAAGATTAAGCCTGGAGAAGCAGGAGAAATCAATATTAACTATGATCCTAAGGATAGAAGTGGTTTACAAGAGAAAAAAATTATTGTAACAACAAATGCTTATCCAAATACAACAGAATTGACTATAATTGCTGAAATTTTAAAAAATTAAAAATGGCAACAGTATTTACTTTTCTACAAACTGCGCCCCCAGCTGGTGGGAATTTTCAACTATTTTTTATCGGAGCTATTATCTTGGTATTTTACCTATTCATGATAAGGCCACAAATGAAAAAACAAAAAGCACAACAATCTTTTTCAACTAGCATATCAAAAGGGGATGAAGTAGTTACTAATTCTGGAATTGTTGGAAGAGTAAATAAGATAGAAGGTAATTTTGTAACTTTAGAAACTTCAAAGTCTTATATTAAAGTCTTAACTAGCTCTATATCAAAGGAGTTAACGGAATCAATTAAACCTAAAGC
>CAZSKA010000157.1:0-3593 GCA_964607315.1 uncultured Saprospiraceae bacterium
TCTGAAACAAACTGGAGATTAGCAGATAACTATAACGTGCCAAGAATTGGTTTCGTAAATAAAATGGATAGATCAGGAGCTGATTTCTTTAACGTTGTAAAAGATGTTGAAGAAAAATTAGGTTCTGTTGCAATTCCTTTACAAGTGCCTATTGGAGCTGAAGAAAGATTCAAAGGTGTGATTGACTTGATTACAAACAAAGCAATTGTTTGGAATGAAGACGATATGGGAATGACATATGAAGAAATCGAAATGCCATCTGATCTTGTTGACATAGCAAGTGAATGGAGAGGTAAATTGCTAGAAGCAATTGCTGAATACGATGAAACATTGATGGAGAAATTCTTCGAAGATGAAGATTCTATTACTGAAGAAGAAATGATCAATGCCGTAAGAGGTGCCGTTCTTGATAATAAGTTCGTTCCTATGATGTGTGGATCTGCTTTCAAAAACAAAGGCGTTCAAGCAGTACTAGATGCAGCTTGTGCATTCTTACCTTCACCTTTAGATATTGATGCTGTAAAAGGAACAAATCCTAAAACAGACGAAGAGATAGAGAGAAAGCCATCAAATGATGACCCATTTTGTGCACTTGCATTTAAAATTGCTACTGATCCTTACGTAGGTAGGTTAGCATTCTTTAGAGTATACTCAGGTACACTTGATGCAGGATCTTATATTTATAACACAAGATCTGACAATAAAGAAAGAATTTCTAGACTTTATCAAATGCACGCAAAAGATCAAAAGCCTATCCCAAGGGTAGAAGCTGGAGATATTGCTGCAGGTGTAGGATTTAAGGATATCAGAACAGGAGATACGTTGTGTGATGAAAAATCACCAATCGTTCTTGAATCAATGGTTTTCCCTGATCCAGTAATCGGTGTAGCAATTGAGCCTAAGTCTCAAAAAGACTTAGATAAGTTGGGTATGGCTTTAGCAAAATTAGCTGAAGAGGATCCTACGTTCAAAGTGCGTTATGATGAAGATACGAATCAAACAGTAATTAGTGGAATGGGTGAGCTTCACCTTGAAATTATTGTTGATCGTTTGAAAAGAGAATTTAAAGTAGAGTGTGACCAAGGTGCACCTCAAGTAAATTATAAAGAAGCTTTAACGGCAACTGTAGATCACAGAGAAAAGTTGAAGAAGCAGTCAGGTGGATCTGGTTTATTTGCAGATATGCAATTTGAACTAGGGCCAGCAGATGAAGAGTTTTTAGAGTCAGAAGATTTCAAAAACGGAAAAGAAAGACTACAATTTGAAAATAAAATTGTTGGTGGATCGATTCCAAGAGAATTCTTCCCATCTATTATAAAAGGTTTTAATGCTATGATGGATAACGGTGTATTAGCCGGATATGGTATCGATAGTATGAAAGTGAAGCTTTATGATGGATCAACTCACGCAGTAGATAGTAAGCCAATTGCATTCGAATTATGTGCAAAAGAGGGTTTTAGATCAGCTGCAAATAAAGCTAAGCCAGTTTTATTAGAGCCAATTATGAAATTGGAGATAATCACTCCAGAAGAGTATACAGGTTCTGTAATTGGTGATTTGAACAGAAGAAGAGGTTTGCCTAAAGGTCAAGAACCAAGAGCAGGTGGAGCAGTTAATATTTCTGCAGATGTGCCTCTTTCTGAAATGTTTGGATATGTAACAGATTTAAGAACTATTACTTCCGGTAGAGCAAATAGTACAATGGAATTTTCACATTATGCTCCAGCTCCTAAAGGAATTGCTGAAGAAGTTATTGCTAAAGCAAAAGGAGAAGTAAAAGTTTAAATAATATAATTGCCTATGTTAAAAAGTTGTTTATCTTTGCGCAACTTTTTAACAAGGTCATTTTTAAAACAAGGTAATGAATCAAAAAATAAGAATTAAATTGCTCTCTTACGATCATAACATTGTAGATAAGTCTACTGAGAAAATCGTAAAAACTGTTAAGAACAGTGGAGCAGTTGTTTCGGGTCCGATTCCGCTGCCAACCGAGAAAGAAATATATACTGTCTTGCGTTCACCGCACGTCAATAAAAAATCTCGAGAGCAGTTTCAGTTAAGAACCCACAAGAGACTTATCGAGATATACACTCCCACTCAGAAGACAGTAGACGCTTTATCAAAGCTAGAACTGCCAAGTGGTGTAGATATCCAGGTTAAATTAACCTAATAGCTAGTTTCAACCCTAGATAATTCTCTTATTTTATTTTTTATACTGTTTTCAAAATAGGAAAACAGTACATTGATTTGTAAATCTTTAAATCAAAAAGGTAGTGAACGGTATTATAGGTAAAAAAGTTGGGATGACAAGTGTCTTTAATGACGCCGGTATCAACGTGGCTTGTACAATAATTGAGGCACAACCCAATATCGTAACTCAGGTGAAATCAACTGATGGACCTGATGGCTACGATGCTGTACAAATTTCTTACGGCACGGCAAAAGAAAAAAATACATCAAACGCGATGCTTGGTCATTTTGCTAAAGCTAATACTTCTCCGAAGAGAAAAATTACTGAGCTAAGGGATTCTACCCTAGAAGCTGAGTTAGGTGGTGAGATTAAAATAGAAGACGTATTTGAGGTTGGCGATAAAGTTAGCGCAATTGGCGTATCTAAAGGTAAAGGTTTTCAAGGTGTAGTAAAACGTTATAATTTCCGAGGTGTTGGTGATGCAACTCACGGTCAGCATAACAGAGGAAGAGCGCCTGGATCTATTGGTGCGGCTTCTTATCCTGCAAAAGTTGTAAAGGGTATGAAGATGGCTGGTAGAATGGGTGGCAAACGAGTGAAGATGAAAAACCTTGAAATAGTTAAATTATTTCCAGAGCAACACTTAATTGTTGTGAAAGGAGCAGTTCCTGGTCACAAGGGATCAATTGTATTAATCGAAAAATAGCAACAACGATGAATATCGAGGTACTAAATAAAGAAGGAAAAGCAACAGGAAGAAATGTAGATCTTCCAGATTCGGTTTTTGGAATTGAACCAAATAACCATGCAATTTACCTTGCCGTAAAATCATATTTAGCTGCTCAGAGACAAGGTACTCATAAAGCTAAGGAAAAAGGTGAAGTAACAGCTTCAACTAGAAAAATTAAAAGACAAAAGGGTACTGGTACAGCGCGTGCTGGTTCTTTAAAGTCTCCTGTTTTCAGAGGTGGAGGTAGAGTTTTCGGTCCAAGACCAAGAACATACGAAGTGAAGTTGAATAAGAAAGTTGCAAGACTTGCTAGAGCTTCTGCTTTATCTCTAAAAATACAGGAAGGTGCAGTGAAAGTTGTGGAAGACATGAGTTTTGATGCTCCTAAAACAAAGGATTATGCAAATGTACTTAGTAATCTTGAAGTTAGCGACTCTAAAAGCGTTTTGATTTCTGGTGAGTATAATGATAACCTTTATTTATCTGCAAGAAATTGTGCAAACTCAAGAGTTATTAATGCTAATGAGATTAGTACATATGATATATTAAATTGTAAAACACTTTTACTAAGCGAGAGCGCGGTGAAAAGTCTTACTGAAACATTATCTTAATATTGAATTGATTAGTAATGGCTAAAGAAATTTTAATAAGACCAATAGTTTCTGAAAAATC
>CAZSKA010000157.1:3693-9464 GCA_964607315.1 uncultured Saprospiraceae bacterium
TTGAATTAAGACAAGTATAATAATAAATTATGCCAGTTAAAAAATATAGTCCGGTAACTCCGGGAACACGTTTCAGAGTTGGGCTCGATTATTCGAAAGTATCGAATGATGGTCCTGAAAAGAGCTTACTTGCTCCTTTACGTAAGTCGGGTGGTAGAAACCATGACGGTAAAATGACTATGAGACAGATTGGAGGTGGACACAAAAGAAGATATAGAATTGTTGACTTTACAAGAGATAAAGAAAATATCCCTGCTAGAGTTAAGTCTATAGAATATGATCCGAATAGATCTGCTTTTATTGCACTTCTTGTTTATGCTGATGGAGAGAAAAGGTATATTATCGCTCCTGATAAGTTAGAAGTTGGCGATACAGTACAATCTGGAAAAGGAGTAGATCCTACTGTTGGAAACGCTATGTATATGAGTGAAATTCCTTTAGGTTCAAGCATTCATGCAATAGAAATGACTCCAGGTAAAGGGGCAGCTTTAGCAAGATCAGCAGGAACTTTTGGAACTTTGATGGGGAAAGAAGGAAAGTATGTAATTGTAAAGTTACCTTCTAGAGAAGTAAGAAGAATTTTAGCTTCATGTAAAGCTACAATTGGAACCACTTCAAATCCTGATCATGGCCTAACAGTAGTTGGAAAAGCGGGAAGAAATAGATGGAAAGGAAGAAGACCAAGAGTAAGAGGTGTTGCGATGAATCCAGTTGATCACCCGATGGGTGGTGGTGAAGGTAGAGCTTCAGGAGGTCACCCTAGATCAAGAACTGGTATTATGGCTAAGGGTCAGAAGACAAGAAATAATAAAAAACATTCTACTAAACTTATAATCTCTAAGAGAAAGACTAAAAAACGTTAATAATGGCTAGATCTCTAAGAAAAGGACCTTATGTATATCATAAGCTTTTAAAGAAAGTGTTTAAAGCAAAAGAAAGTACAAGAAAATCTGTCATTAAAACATGGTCAAGATCTTCTATGATAATACCGGACATGGTAGGCGAGACAATCGCTGTACATAACGGTAAGACTTTTGTACCTGTTTTTGTAACAGAAAATATGGTAGGACACAAGCTTGGTGAGTTTTCGCCAACAAGGACTTACAAAGGTCATAGTGGAAATAGAAAATAATTGAATAAATATTAGAAAGTTAATCTAATGAAAGCTGTAGCTAAACTTAAAAATTGTCCCCTTTCTGCAAGAAAAATGAGAATGGTCGTTGATCTTGTAAGAGGTAAGAACGTAGAGGATGCGCTTAATATTCTTAAGTATTCTAAAAAAGAAGCTGCTGAATGGGCAGAGAAAGTACTTCTTTCTGCGATAGCAAACTGGGAAAATAGATTGGATGATGCATATAGCTCAGACGATTATGGTTTGTATGTTTCTGAAATATTTTCAGATGAAGGTACATTCCTTAAAAGGTTTCGTCCAGCGCCACAAGGTAGAGCACATAGAATTCGTAAAAGAACGAATCACCTAACTATTGTGGTTGAAAATAGAAAACCAATTAGCGAACTTGAAAATAGTAATTCTTAAAATAACGATCAATGGGTCAAAAGACAAATCCAATAGGTAATCGATTAGGAATCATCCGAGGATGGGAGAGTAACTGGTATGCTGGTAAAGATTATGGTGATAAAGTAGTTGCTGATGAAAAAATCAGAAAATATCTTAACGCCAGAATTAGTAAAGGTGGTATCGCTCGAATTATAATCGAAAGAACTCTAAAAAGAATTACCGTAACTATTCACACTTCTAGACCTGGTATTATTATAGGTAAAGGTGGTTCTGAAGTTGATAGAATCAAGGAAGAGTTGAAAAAATTATCTGGTCAGGATGTTCAAATAAACATTGTTGAACTTAGAAAACCTGAGCTAGATGCAAATATAGTAGGAGAATCCATAGCTAAACAAGTAGAAGCAAGGATCAACTACAAAAGAGCTATAAAAATGGCTATTCAATCTGCTATGAGAGCAGGCGCTGAAGGAATAAAAGTTAGAATTTCTGGAAGATTGAATGGTGCGGAAATGGCAAGGTCTGAAGAATTTAAAGACGGAAGAACTCCATTACACACATTTAGAGCTGATATTGATTATGCTTTGAAAGAAGCATTGACAGTATATGGAAAACTTGGAATAAAAGTATGGATTTGTAAAGGTGAGGTACTTGGTAAAAGAGATCTTTCTCCTAACGTAGGAGTAGATAACAAAAAATCAGGTGGAAGAAAAAGAGGAAGAGGTAGAAACTAATTCGATAAATTGTATTAATTTTGCGCTCCTTTTAAGAAGGAGAGACATAAATATAAACTTATGTTACAGCCGAAAAGAACGAAATATAGAAAGCAACAGAAAGGAAGGAATAGAGGACTTGCTCATAGAGGAAGTACAATATCTTTCGGTTCATTTGCTTTAAAATCTCTAGATTCAGGTAGAATCACAAACCGTCAAATAGAGGCGGCAAGGATTGCCATGACTAGATATATGAAAAGAGAAGGTAAAGTGTGGATTAGAATATTTCCAGACAAGCCTATCACTTCTAAGCCTGCAGAGGTAAGGATGGGTAAAGGTAAAGGAGCTCTTGATCATTATGTAGCTGTAATTAAGCCAGGAAGAATATTGTTCGAAATGGATGGTGTTCCTTATGAAACAGCTAAAGAAGCATTAAGATTAGCTGCTCAAAAGTTACCTGTTCAAACTAAAACAATAATTAGAAGAGATTACACTGAATAATTGGTCTAAAATTTAAGTAAAATGGCTACAAACAAATATACTGAATTAACTCAAATGTCGACTGAAGAGCTACAAGCTACTTTAGAAGAGACTAGAATTGGGTACAGTAAATTAAAATTTGATCACTCAGTAAGAGGTTTGGATAATCCGAAAAGATTAACAGAAGTGAGAAAAGATATTGCTAGAATTGCAACAGAAGTAAGGAAAAGAGAAATAGATGCAATGTCTCCAGAGCAAATTGCGAAAAGATCAAGAATTAGAAACCGAAGAAAGTAAAAAATACAGTACAATGTCTGAAGTAGGTAAAGTAAAATCAAGAAAACAGAGAGTTGGTGTTGTTAGTAGTAATGCTAGTAATAAAACAATATCTGTTTTAGTAGAAAGAAAACTTCGTCACCCTATTTACGGGAAGTTCGTTAAAAAGTCTAAAAAGTTTATGGCTCATGACGAAAATAACGACTGTAATGTTGGTGATACTGTAAGAATAATGGAAACTAGAAAGCTAAGTAAGAATAAAAACTGGAGACTAGTTGAAATTATAGAAAGAGCTAAATAAGGTTTAATAACGACTATAAATAATATAAAATGATTCAGCAAGAATCCAGACTTAAAGTAGCAGATAATAGTGGAGCAAAAGAAGTACTTTGTATTAGAGTACTAGGAGGTTCTAAAAGAAGATATGCTTCAATTGGTGACACGATTGTTGTATCTGTAAAAGCTTCTTCACCAGGAGGAGTAAAGAAAGGAACTGTTTCAAAAGCCGTTATTGTTAGGACGAAGAAAGAGATTAGAAGAAAAGATGGATCTTATATTAGATTCGACGACAACGCTGTGGTTCTTTTGAACGCAAACGATGAGCCAAGAGGAACTCGTATTTTTGGGCCTGTAGCCCGTGAACTAAGAGAAAAGGATTATATGAAGATCGTTTCTCTAGCTCCAGAAGTATTATAAAAATTTTAATTCTATTACTGTGAAAGTAAATATTAAAAAAGGAGACCAAGTAATTGTCATTGCTGGAAATAACAAAGGCAAAACTGGTGAGGTTATGCAGGTTCTTAGAGCTAAATCTCGTGTTGTAGTATCAGGTGTAAACTTAGTAAAAAAGCACACTAAAGCTACTCAAGATGAGGAAGGTGGTATTAAAGATGTAGAAGCTGCAATACATATTTCAAATGTTGCTTTGATTGACCCTAAATCAGGAGGAGCAACTCGAATTGGTAGAAAAGATGTAGACGGTAAATCTACAAGATATTCAAAAAAATCTGGTGAAATTATTAAGTAATGAGTTACGTTCCAAGATTAAAAAAACATTATAGAGAAAAAGTAGCGCCTAGCCTGCTTGAGCAATTTCAGTACAAATCGGTAATGCAAGTTCCCAAGTTGTTGAAAATATGTATCAATCAAGGTATCGGTGACGCTACTCAAGATAAAAAGCTAGTAGATAACGCTTTGAAGGAAATCTCAATGATTACTGGACAAAAAGCTGTTCCTACAATTGCTAGAAAGTCAATCTCAAACTTTAAATTAAGAGAATTCATGCCAATTGGTGCAAGAGTTACTCTTAGAGATGAGAGAATGTACGAATTTCTTGAGCTTTTTATCTCTGTATCTCTTCCTCGAGTAAGAGATTTTAGAGGAATATCAGATAAAAGTTTTGATGGAAGGGGTAATTATTCTTTAGGTATTAAAGAACAAATTATCTTTCCAGAAATAAATCTAGATAAAATTAATAAAGTTACAGGAATGGATATTACATTCGTAACTTCAGCTAATACAGATGCAGAAGCTCTTGCTCTTCTTAAAGAATTAGGTCTTCCGTTTAAAAATCAAAATAACTAAGATGGCTAGAAAATCAGTAATAGCAAGAGAAGTAAAAAGGCAAAAGTTAGTTGCTAAGTATGCAGATCTAAGAAAAAAGTTGAAAGAAGAAGGAAGATGGGAAGAGCTTGATAAGCTACCTAAAAATTCTTCACCTGTAAGATTACACAATAGATGTCAACTTACAGGAAGACCAAAAGGATACATGAGAAAATTCGGTATCTGTCGTGTAATGTTTAGAAAAATGGCTAATGAAGGTAAACTCCCTGGAGTTACTAAAGCAAGCTGGTAATTTAATTAAAGAGAATATAGTAATATAATGGCATTAACTGACCCTATAGCAGACTATCTAACCAGAATCAGAAACGCTCATTTAGCGAATCATAGAATCGTAGAGATACCGTCTTCAAAAATGAAAAGAAGTATTACCGAGATTTTATATGATCAAGGATATATACTTAAGTATAAATTTGAAGATACTGATAATGGTCAAGGTGTGATTAAAATAGCCCTGAAGTACGATAAATTTACTAAGAATCCTATTATTCAGAAATTAGGAAGAATTAGTAGACCGGGTTTAAGAAAATTTGTTCCAGTAAATGAAATTCCTAGAATTATTAACGGTTTAGGAATTGCAATTATGTCAACTTCAAAAGGTGTAATGACTGGAAAACAAGCAATAAAAAATAATGTTGGTGGCGAACTTATTTGTTTCGTATACTAATAATTTAAAATAAAAGAATTATGTCAAGAATAGGAAAATCTCCAATTGAGTTTGATTCGAAAGTAACATGGAATGTTTCGAAAGGAAATTTAGTTACTGTTAAAGGTCCTAAAGGAGAACTTAAGCAACAAATAGATCCAGACTTAACTCTGGAAGTAAAAGATGGTGTGGTTGAGTTAAGTAGGCCTACTGATCAGAAAAGACATAGATCTGTACATGGATTATACAGAACACTTCTTGCTAATTGTGTAGAAGGTGTTACTAATGGGTACAAAACTGAATTGGAACTTGTTGGTGTTGGTTATAGATGTACAAATTCAGGTCAGGTTTTAGAACTTATTCTTGGATATTCACACCCTATATATTTTGTAGTTCCTTCAGAAGTGAAATTAACAACAGTTTCTGAAAAAGGTAAGCCTCCTACAGTTGTTTTAGAATCAATTGACAAACAACTAATTGGTCAGGTAGCTGCAAAAATTAGAGAATTTAGAAAAGTAGA
>CAZSKA010000158.1:0-9457 GCA_964607315.1 uncultured Saprospiraceae bacterium
GTTATGCCTACGTTTTTTAACTCGAACTAGAAAAATTAAGTATCAAAATTTTATCCGACATTTTGAAATTAAATTGGTATTAAATGACGATTGCCAGATTAAACTAAAAATAGTAATAGGATTTATTACAGCCTCATATAGTTTTGATAATGGAAACGTCCGGATTTTTTGATGATTATCCTAATGATTGCCATGTTTGAACTAACTTTTATTCACTCAGGATAACCTTTTACGCTTAAGATTTCAGTGGAACTAATGCTATGTCGTCAGAGGGTAATGACTCCATCACAAAATTGGTTATTGCTTCGGCATTTCAGTTCTTCCGCCTTCCAAAGTTTTGATTGTCGGACAAGCATTACAAAGTTCTATTACATAATGCAGGTAAATTAATTTTTAAGTTCTTTGGGCTTAAAGCCCAAAAATCAATAATCCATTACTCCTGTAAACTATAAATCTCCAGAGGGCCATTATTCTGAGCTGCTACGATTAGCTTGTCGTTCTTGCGCTTGATGATTTCTATTTTTCTAAAGTTACCATCAAGAGAAAAGCCACTTTCATAAGGCATCAAGGCATCAAGATTCTTTCCGTCTTTGTTTATTATTACAACACCTCTTCCCGCATCAAGACGTGGTGTTTCGTATTCTGTGTCATAATTGTTTCCTACAGCGATTATATCCTTATAGCCATCATTATTTATGTCAATCGATTCTATGTCGTAGATTGGTGCAATCTGCGCATAAGAAGGCAATTCTTGGTATTCGTATTTACCATTATTATTAATCAATACATATGATGCAAATGTCGTCGCTTTAAATTTTTGTGATTCCTCAACACTCTTCTCACCTAAAATATCTACAATGTCAGAATTAGCAAATTCCTTGTATGTTTTAATCTTATTTTCTATAAATGGCATCTGCTCGGTCGAACATTCTTTTCCTCTTGCAGGTACTATACGTCCTTTGTATTCTTTTGCTAATACCACATCCAATGTTCCATTCTTGTCAAAATCGTTAGCATAAAGGTATAAAGGTTTCTTCTCTGAAACTTTGTGCTTAAGATTCTTTCCTATGTTTCCTACTACAAAATCATCATCTCCATCATTGTCGATATCCATCCTGTGAATGCTTTGCCACCATCCGTACTTTTCTTCTGAAATGTATTCTTCTGTTACAAGTGAATATTTACCATTATAGGAGATGAATATTTCTGGTTTTCCCCATTCCGAAATACATATAAAATCTTGGATTCCATCGTCGTTGAAGTCAGAAAATTCTATGTCTCTAACAAGTGGAATATTTCTAAAGTCTGGAGCTAATTCATCAGTAACATCAGTATAACTCCTTCCATCTGTCTTCATTATACTGTTTCTTTCACTCAATGGGTATTTACCTGGTCTTGCAGCTCCTAATGTGAAAATTTCAAATCTCCCATCATTGTTGAGATCTTGCTTTTTAATTCTATATGTTGAACTTTCTGAATTTGGAAGAATTTTTTCCGCTTTTTTAAATATTCCATCTTGAATTACGTAAGATCTATCTTGTAATAATTTTTCATCACCTACCATATCTCCACTTCCTCCACTTGCTACTAATAGTTCTTCTATACTATCACCGTTTATATCAACAAAAACAGCATCATTGTCTTCGTGATATTTTCCACCTTGGAAAAATTCACTTTTTACATTATCAAATGAACCGCGCTCATTCTGAAGATAGAAGGAACTCTCTTGCCCTTTTGCACCTCCCACATAAATGTCGTCAAGACCATCTTTATTGATGTCTGATACACTGACAGCTGGCCCCATTGTCGATTGCTTTTGAGGTAGTAAAACTTCCTTGGCAAAATCCTCAAAATTATTCTCTTGATGAACCCATGAAAGAACTTCGCTTTTGCCTGAAAGTCTTTTCAGATTAGTGAGTTGCAATTGATTGTTTTGGAATGAATTTTTATTCGGAGCATAAGTGATTTCAATCTCTTGATTGGTATTAGTAGGGCCTAATTCTTGGATCTTGCCATCGCTCCATTTTACAACAATTTTATCGACTTTTTTAAAGTCAGCAAGCCCAAAGAAAAGACGTTGATCCATTGACGAAAGATAACCTCTTACAAATGAATATTCATTCACCTGTATCTGATCTTTATAATGCACATAAACAAGAGAATTAAATTTCACGGCTGGATTATCTGGTGACTGTAATTTAACTGAAAGGTAGTTTGCTGCATCGTTTTCTCTTGTGTTATTTTTCAATATATGAGCTTCCTCATCCACATTGTTTACAACCATTTCCAAGTCTCCATCATTGTCTAGGTCTCCATATGCAGCTCCATAACTAAATGTACCTACATCTGGATAATTACAGTGATCTGGATTTTCTTCAAAATGTAAATCTCCTTGATTCATATAAAGAAGATTTCTCAATCGAATACTAGGCATCTTAGCATACATTTCTTCTCTTAATTCTAAAGGAACACTACCTCCATGTTTATTTCTTAGTTTTTCCATTTCAATTCGAAAATCATTATCTCTAGCATATTTTTTATAACCATTGCTTACATAATAATCTTTTAAACCATCTCCATTCATGTCGGCGAATAATGCTGCCCAAGACCAATCTGTTTTCTGTACACCAGTAAAACCAGCTATATTGCTAAATGTGCCATCACCATTGTTAATTTGGAAAGCATTAAACATATATTGGTATTGATACTGCAAAACATTTACATAGGAATTAAAGGCTTTTGAATCCATACTTGCCATTAATGTTTTTCCCCTGAAATGATCGGATGTTGCCATATCAACAACTGCTAAGTCTTGGAAGCCATCATTGTTGAAATCAGCTAAATCGCATCCCATTGAATAAAAACTAATATGGTCAGTTTTTTCTTTAATTAAGTCTTTGAACGTTCCATCTTTTTGGTTGATGTAGAGGCGATCTGGAACAGTGAAATCATTTGCTACATATACATCTGGATAATTATCATTGTTGAAGTCAGATACTAAAACACCTAAGCCAAAAGACCTTTCAAGCATCCCTGCTTTTTCTGTAATATTAACAAATTTACCATTGTCATTTCTATACATTTGACCTGATGCCGCCTTTAGTTTTTCCTTGTCTTTTAATTCTTTAAAGACTTTCTCTAAAGCAATAAGGACATATTTGTTCTCATTCAACAAATAAACATCTAAATCACCATCTTTATCCATGTCAAAAAAGACTGCTTGAGTACCTATTCCTGGATCATCTAATCCTAATTCTTTTGCAGATTCTTTGAATTTAAAATCTCCTTGATTTATATAAAATAGGTTTCTCATTTTATCCTTCTCCTCATAATTGAAGCATTGAGATATATAGATATCTTGCAAGCCATCATTGTTTATATCAATAATAGAAACCCCGCTAGACCAATTCTTATTCTCGTTAATACCAGCATTTTCTGTTACATCTTCGAATTTTAAATCGCCCTTGTTTTTATATATTCTATTATCTACTTCATTTCCAGTAAACACAATATCTGAAAGCCCATCGTTATTAAAATCCGCAATTCCCACTCCTGCACCATTATAATAAAACTGGGAGGAAAGAACATTTCTATCTCCTTTAGGATCATCGTTAAGTGTATTTTTAAAATCAATACCTGTATACTCTGAACTAACAAGTTCTAATGCCTTAAAATTCTTTGAATTTTTACCTTTAGAGTTGTTTTCGTTCGTGCATGCGCTAACAATTACAACTAAAAGAAACAATTTAACCAAAGGCTGCGATATCATCCTAATATTCATATTCTCTTAAACTAGTATTTAACCAGCAAATATAATAAAAGTAGGATTTTAATGTTTCCCTTAAATTGATTTAGATTCATAAATTAAATTGTATGACAATTAAGAGTTAGTAATCGAAATAACTAAGTAAAACTTAATTAGAGATTATTAAAAATAAATCTATCTTCGTATTTCTTTTTCAATCTAAATATATAAAGCGTAATCGGAAGTTGATTACGGCTAAAAGGCTTATGATAAAACTAATAGGAAAATGTTTATTTATCTCCTTAGTAATCCTTTCTGTTCATAGTTGTACAATAGAAGAAGGGGAGGGTGGAACTTCTTCTATTGCGGGTAAGATTTTTGTTCGCGATCTAGATTCTGATGGTTTTTTACAGGATGAATTTTTTGGTCCAGAATGGCCAGTTTATATTGTCTATGGTGATGACGAAATTTACAGTGATAGAATGGATACTCATTACGATGGTTCCTTCCGTTTTTCATCTCTTTTTCCTGGAAATTATACCATTTTTGCCTACAGTAAATGTTTTACCTGTCCAGGAGAATTTGAAGTTGTAAAAGTGGAAGTTTCACTTGATAGAGGTGAAGATATTTTCTTGGATGATATCGTCGTGATAGATTAAAATAAATATGAAAAGGACATTGAAAATATGCCTCGTATTAAGTTTGGTTTTCTGTATTGGCGGCCAAATTTTTGCTCAAGATATACGTCAAGATTTTGGCCTTTGGTCATCTATTGGAGTCAAAAAAAAGCTGTCTAAAAAATGGGATTTATCTGCTGATTATGAATATAGATTACGAGATAATTTACATCAATTGCGTAATACTTTTGTAGAAATAAAATTAGTCAGAGATTTGCCAAAAAAATGGAAGACCGCTGCTTACATTAGAGCAACAGCCGAGCCAGATGAGTTTAAAATTCGATTCACTCATACTGTAAATAAATCGTTCAAAATAAATGATTTTACGCTAAAATATCGACTTAGGCATGATGTTGATCGCAATGTTTTTCAATCAGATCAGAATTTTGAGGTTCGTTTAAGAAACCGATTAGGTTTACAATACAGGTATAAGAAATCCTCTTTAAAAAGTGCTTTTTTTGTAGAAATAAATAATGATTATGAATCTTCTTTTTTATTCATTGATCGCTTGCGTCTAAAAGGTAGTTTGAAGTATGAAATTAGCAAAGATTTAAGCCTTGAATTAGCTTACTTAACACAAAGAAATTACTTCGTTGTAGAACCAAGAAGGGACTTCGTTTGTGTAATAGGTTTAAGTTATGAATTATAGTTTGGGCTTAAAGCCCAAAACTTTTAAAAAAAGCAACTGTAAATAGAATAGAAATATGCAAAATAAAGCAAGTGATTTTCATCCTATTATCGAAGTGGTAAACGATAAATTATTAGAGTATTTATCAGAAAGTTACAATCCTGAATCATCTGTCTTACATCAAAAGCCTGCTTTGGATTTAGCAAGAGAATTGGATCTAAAGAAATGGATTGATGAAGGTGGTTTAGATGTTTCAAATGTGGAAGAATTACTAGATCCATATCTTAAGAATACGCAGCATATGCATCATCCAAAATATATTGGTCATCAGGTATCTAGTCATCACTTGGCAAGTGGGATAGCAGACTTCATTCACGGTGCTATTAACAATCCCATGGCTATCTATGAAATGGGACCTTCAGCAGCAGTTGTGGAGCGAGTTATGATTAATTGGATGTTAAGTAAGGCTGGATGGCTGCCGTCTCAAGATATTTATGATTTTAGCTATTCAGAAGGAAAAGGTGATGGTGTTTTCACACATGGTGGATCGATGGCAAATCTTACGGCTTTACTAGGTGCAAGAGCAGCAGCGGCACCTGAGGCATGGAAAGAAGGGACACCAAAAGATTTAGTCGTCATAGCGCCTGAAGTAAGCCATTATTCTGTATCAAGAGCAATTTCTATAATGGGGCTTGGTCAAAATAACATTCTTTCTATTCCGGTGGATCATGAAGAACGAATGATACCTGCTCATGTAGAAGAACAGATTATTCAAGCCAAAAAAGATAATAAAAGGGTGATGGCCGTAATTGCTAATGCATGTGCTACCACTACAGGTCTGTATGATCCTTTGGAAGCAATTGGTGAAATTTGCCATCGACATAATGTATGGTTTCATGTAGATGGTGCTCACGGAGCTTCTGCCTTAGCTTCAAATAAATATAAGCATTTCATGAAAGGTCTAAAGTATGCAAATTCTATGATTTGGGATACGCATAAAATGCTCAGAACTTCTACTTTGGCAGCTGCTGTACTTTTTAGAAATACAGATCACATGTTGAATACTTTCCAACAAAAAGGAAGTTATCTTTTTCATGAAAAAGAGAATGTGGGTTTTGACGTGATGTCATATGCAATAGAATGCACAAAAGCGCCGCTTGCGACAAAATTATTTTGGGTTTTAGCAGCTGAAGGAGAACAAGGCATGGAAAAGTATATCAATCACCAATTTGATATTACAAAAAAGATGTATGATTACTTCATGTCGCTGCCAGATTTTGATTGTCCTTATGTACCTGAAGCTAATATTTTATGTTTCAGATATACATCAGGCGACAATGATAATGCATATCAATTAAGTATTAGAAATGCCATAATTAGTAAAGAGAATTTCTACATTTCTTCAGCTGAATTTCAGGGTGTTAGATACTTGAGATTTACCGTTATTAATGAACGTACTAGCATGAAAGATATAGAAGAGTTAGTGTCATTTATCAGGCAGATTGCACCAAATTTAATGAGTGCTACAGTATAAGCTTATAAATTAACAAGCATCTTCTTTTGTGAGAACCGATTTCTTAACCTATTTTTGCGTGTAATTTTTAAGCTATTAATTAAGTGCGGTTGCAATGAAGCTTAATTGAAGCTAAATGCGTTTTTATTTTGGGCTTTAAGCCCAAAAAACATTAAATAAAATTACAATGGCTCATTTTACAGAAGATATTTCAAGAACTTTCAGCGAATATCTTCTCATCCCTAGCTTAACTACCAAAGACTGTATTCCACATCTAGTAGATCTTTCAGCTCCTCTTGTCAAATTTAAAAAAGACCAGGAACCGGCGATTAAACTAAAAATTCCTATGGTTTCTGCTATCATGCAATCCGTAAGTAACGAAAGCATGGCTATTGCCTTAGCTAGGAATGGAGGTTTGTCTTTTGTTTTTGGTTCGCAAACCATTTCTAATCAAGCTGAAATGGTTTCTAAAGTCAAGAAATACAAAGCAGGATTTGTAGTGAGTGATGCCAATGTGACCTTGGATCATACGCTTAAAGATGTGATGCAGTTAAAAGCTAGAACAGGTCATTCTACAATAGGTGTAACTGAAGATGGTACTCCTCATGGGAAATTTTTAGGGATAATTTCTGGTAGAGATTATCGACCTACAAAAGACGCTCCTTCTAAAAAAGTAAGGGAATTTATGACACCATTTGAAAAGACGGTGACTGGAGAATTTGGGATTTCATTAAGTGAGGCAAATGATAAAATTTGGGATAACAAATTAAACGTTCTTCCTATTCTCGATAAAAATCAACATTTAAAATACTTTGTTTTCAGAAAAGATTATGATGCTCATAAAGATAATCCTTACGAAATGAGTGATGATAATAAGCAGTTATATGTAGGAGCTGGTATCAATACGAGGGACTATAGAGAAAGAGTGCCTGCATTGTTAGAAGCTGGAGCAGACGTATTATGCATTGATAGTAGTGATGGATTTTCAGTATGGCAAAAAGAAACATTAGAGTATGTAAAAGCAAATCATCCGGAAGCATTTATAGGTGCAGGTAATGTGGTAGATAAAGAAGGCTTTGATTATTTAGTAGCTGCAGGTGCAGACTTCATAAAAGTAGGAATAGGCGGAGGATCAATCTGTATTACTCGTGAAACTAAAGGAATAGGAAGAGGCCAAGCGACAGCAATTATAGAAGTTGCAAAGGCGAGAGACGAACATTATGAAAAAACTGGAGAGTATATTCCACTTTGTTCAGATGGAGGAATTGCTCAAGACTATCATATGGTTTTAGCTTTAGCAATGGGAGCAGATTTTCTTATGATGGGACGATACTTTGCTCGTTTCGACGAGAGTCCAACTAGGAAAATCATGGTGAAAGGAAACTATATGAAGGAATATTGGGGAGAAGGCAGTAGTAGAGCAAGAAACTGGCAAAGATATGATATGGGTTCTGAGAATAGCGGATTAAAGTTTGAAGAAGGAGTCGATAGTTTTGTGCCTTATGCAGGTAAACTTAAAGATAATTTGGCAGTGACCCTTGGGAAAATTAAATCTACTATGTGTAGTTGCGGTTCAACATCCTTGCAACATTTGATGAATAATGCAAAAATTACATTAGTATCAGCCACAAGTATAGTAGAAGGTGGAGCTCATGATGTTATAGTTAGAGATACAAATACAAATTCCTAATCGCTTACATGAATAATTAATCCTTTAAGATAATGGCCTTCTTGATGAAAGGCATCTATAACATGATCTGGTGATTGATTCAAGTGTTTTAATATTTTTACTTTTCTCTCTGCTTCCATAGCAGCCGAACGAACGGTGTTGTCAAATAATTCTTTATGGATAACCTGGCTACATGAGAAAGTGAAAATCAAACCATTCGATTTAATTTTTCGCATGGCAATTCTATTGATTCTCTTATATGCTTGTACAGCATTATGGGTTTTCTTCCTGTTTTTTGCGAAAGCTGGAGGATCAAGTACTATTATATCAAAATAGTTGTCTTCAGTTTTTTTCAAGTAATCTAGTACGTTATCTGTAATCCCGCTGTGAAGATGGGCCTTTCCGGTTAATCCAACATTAATGTCGGTCATATTCATAGCTGTCTCAGATATATCCACAGAGACAACCTCTTCCGCTCCACCTTCAAGAGCATAGGCAGAAAATCCTCCAGTATAACAGAAAGTGTTTAGAACTTTTCTCCCTTGTGAATAATCTTGAAGTAATTTCCTGTTATCCCTTTGATCTAGGAAAAAACCAGTTTTCTGTCCTTCTTTCCAGTTGACTTTAAATGAAACACCATGTTCTTGAATTGTGGTACTTTCAGTGTTCCCATAAAGGAAAGAACTTTCATATGAACTATCTTTAATGTGAATAGATTTCAGAAATACAGTTTCAAGTTGTTCTTCGAAAACATTTTGTAAAGCTTCACAAATTTGCTCTCTTGCTTCATACATACCAATCGTATGACATTGGATAATGGCGTGTTTGTCGTACATGTCGACAATCAATCCTGATAAGTTGTCACCTTCTCCTGCAATTAAGCGGTATGCGTTTGTTTTTTTATTGGGTAAGCCCAAAACAGTGGACCGTATGTTTCGTGCTTTCTCTATTTGTTTGCTGAAAAACGATAGATCGATGGTAGTTTTTTTAAAATCAAGGACCCGAACCATAATTGACGCATCCGAATAATGGCCAGTAGCAATAATGTCTCCGTTTTGGGTCCCAACCCAAACAATCTGTCCATTCTTAATATTTCTATCACGCTTAGCAAAAGCACCACTAAAGATCCAAGGGTGACGTCTTTGAATGGCTTGTTCTCTACCTTTTTTTAGAATAAGAATGGGATACGACATGATGCAATAATATGCAAATTGATTGAATGAAT